>JAKSOX010000035.1 GCA_024405335.1 Kiritimatiellia bacterium | reverse complement strand
CTTGATTGGCGCGGGGAAAGGTGGTATAATGCTTAACATTGTATGAAATGGTTCGGAAAATATGGCGGCGCGCGGGGCGGACGGCGTTTTCTCGTCCTCTCGGCGGCGGCCTTTTTGTCCTTCGCCGGGCTTGGCGACGGACTGCGGAACGCGATCGATTTCGGTTGTCACGAGCGCCAGCCCAAGACGGGCGTGATGGCGCTCGTGCGTTGAGGAGGGCGGAGAATGGGAGAATGGACGGTGGTGGTTGCATGCGCGTCGTTCGTGGCGTTCGCGTCGGGCGCGGCGGCGGCGTTTTTCTTTTGGCACAAGAAAGCGCAGGCGGAAGCGGCGCTCGAAAACAAGATCAGGGAAAACGAGCAGTTGCGGAAGGACGACGCGGCCGACCTGGACCGGCAGGCGCGGCAATACGATTCGCAGATCGCCGATTTGAACGGCAAGCTGCAGGCCGCGCAGCAGCGGACGGATTCCGCCCTGGCGGACGTGCGGCGGCTGGAGTCGGAGGCAAAGGAGTCGAAGGCGTCGCTGGAGTCGGAAAAACGGCGCGTCGAAGACATGGAGCGGCATTACAGGGAACTCCTGGGGCAGATGAAGAGCGAGTTCAAGGCGCTGTCCGACGACGTCCTCCGGGAAAAGCGGGAGCAGTTCGAGAAGGAGGGCCTCGCGGGCGTCACGAAGTTCACGGATTCCCTGCTGCAGGAGGTGAAGTCGTTCCGGGACCGCGTGGACAAGATCAACGAAGCCGACGTCGCGCGGACGGCGTCGCTCAAGAAGGACATCGAGGCGCTGGTGGGCCAGACGCAGCTCGTCTCGGCCGAAGCGGACAAATTGGCGACGGCGATCCGGTCCGACGCGCAGGTGACGGGCCAGTGGGGCGAGGTGCAGCTGATGCGGGTGCTGGAGCTGGGAGGGCTTCAGCGCACGATCGACTACGACTACCAGGAAACGTTTGCGTCGCCGGGGGCGGACCACGCCGACTTGCGGACGGACGTGCTCGTGAAGATGCCGAACGACCGGTGGCTGGTGATCGACGCGAAGACGACGATGGCGGCGTACGTGGACCACGTCGGCGAAGGGGGCAAGGGCAACTCGGAGGCGCTGGCCAGGATCGTGGCGTCCCTGGTCGAACACGTCAAGGAAATGAAAACCGCCGAGTACCACAAGAAAATCGCGGCCACGACGAACAAGCGCGTCCTGAACACGATGCTGATGTACGTCCCGTTCGAGGAAGTGTACCTGACGGCCATGAAGTCCGTGGTGGACGGACCCAACGGCAAGATCCCGCTCCGCGAGTGGGCATGGCAGAACGACGTGGTTTTCGTGAACGCGTCGGGGCTCGTGCCGCTGGTGCGGATGCTGGCGGAACTTTGGGCGCGCGACCGTTCGGAGAAGAAGGTGTTGCAGATCAAGGAAGCGGCGGAAGCCCTGGTCGAGAAGTTCAGGACGTTTCTGGAGGGGTCCGGCGGCAAGAAGGACGGTTTCCTGGCGATCGGCGCCGGGCTGGCGACGGCGGTCGGCGCGTTCAACGAGTCGATCAAGCGTCTTTCGGACGGCCGCGGATCGATCATCAAGAAGCTGGCGGATCTGAAGGAAATGGGCGTTTCGTCGACGGACAAGCTGCCGCCGCCCGAACAAATCGAATCGCGGCAGGTGTCGGCCGTTCCGGCGCCGACGTGTTATAATGCAACTTGATTTTGAACCGCATTGGCGAATCAGCAAAAAAAAACGGGAGGACGGAAATGAAGAAGACGACGATGGTGACGGGGTGCGTTTTGTTGGCGGGGGTCGCGTTGGCCGCCGCGCGCAAGCCGCTGCCGGACCAGCCGGATCCGCGCACGCGCACGTTCGTGTGGCCGCAGCGCGTCGTGGCGTGCACGAACGCCGCCGACGCGGCTTTGCTCGTGGGCGCGCGCTACGGCCAGGTGCCCGAGGGCGCGTTTCTCGCGGGCACGGGCTGCCTGCTCGAGAAGAAGACCACGAACGACGTCGCCTACGTGATCGTCGACTTCGGCCGCGAGCTCCACGGCGGCATTCAGATCGGCAGCGGCAGCCCCACCGGCCACAAGTTCATCCGCGTGCGCTTCGGCGAGTCCGTGGGCGAGACGATGGTCGAGCCGGGCGAGAAGGGCGCGTGCAACGACCACGCCATCCGCGACGGCGTGATCGACCTGCCGTGGTGCGGCTCGCGCGAAATCGGCAACACCGGCTTCCGCTTCCTCCGGATCGACGCCGTTTCCACGGGCAAGATATCGCTCCAGTTCGTCCGCGCCATCTCCCTCATGCGCCCGTACGTGCGCGAGGGCGCGTTCCGCTGTTCGGACGAGCGGGTGAACCGGGTGTGGGAGACGGCGGTGCGCACCGTGCACCTGTGCTGCCAGGAATACCTGTGGGACGGCATCAAGCGCGACCGGCTCGTGTGGATGGGCGACACGCATCCCGAAACGCGTGCGCTGCTGGCGGCGTTCGGCGGCGTCCGGATCCTGCCGGACACGCTGGACTACGCGGCCGAAAACACGCCCGCGGCGACGCACGTGATGAACGGCATGCCCAACTATTCGCTGTGGTGGGTGCGCAACCTCCACGACTGGTACTTCTATTCGGCCGATTTCCGCTACCTCAAGAAGCACCATGCGTACCTCAAGACGATCGTCGGCCGGTTCGTGAAGTCCATCAAGGACGACGGCACGCAGACGTGGGGCGGATTCCTCGACTGGCCCACGCAGCACAACGCCGAAGCGTGCAAGACTGGCACGTGCGGGCTGATGTGCACGACGCTGCAGGAGGCGAAGTACCTCGCCGGCATCCTCGGCGACACGGCGCTGGAAAAGACGTGCGACGAAGGCATCGCGAAGCTCCGCAAGGGCAAGCCCTCGTTCGCCGGCTCCAAGCAGGCGGCCGCGCTGCTCGCGCTTTCCGGTTTGCGCGACCCGCAGGAGGCCTACCGCGAAGTGCTCGGCCAAAACGGCATGCAGGGCGTTTCCACGTTCTACGGCTACTACATGCTCGAGGCGATGAGCGCCGCCGGCGAAAACCAGCGCGCGCTCGACACGGTGCGCGATTACTGGGGCGCGATGCTCGACGTGGGCGCGACCTCGTTCTGGGAGGATTTCAACGTGGCGTGGACGAACAACTGCACGCGGTTGGACGAAATGCCCGCGCCCGGCAAGAAGGACATCCACGGCGACTTCGGCGAGTTCTGCTATCCCGGCTACCGGCATTCGTTCTGCCACGGCTGGAGTTCCGGTCCCGCGGCGTGGCTGATCAACCACGTGCTGGGCGCGCGCATCACGGCGCACGGCGGCGACCGCGTGGAGGTGAACCCGTTCCTCGGCGACCTCGACTGGGCCGAAGGCGCGCTGCCCACGGCGAAGGGGCCGGTGAAGGTGCGCGTGGAGAAGGACAAGCTCGGCAACCTCAAGATCGACGTGAAGGCCCCCAAGGGAGTCGAAGTGGTGAAGGGGAAGGGACTTTCCAAGTGATTTGCGCGCTGATGCTGGCCGCGACGGCGGCGTTTTCGGTCCAGACGGGCGCGTTGCCGCGCGGCTCCAAGCTGGTGCACGACAGCTGCGTCACGCCGGACGGCAAGTACGCGTTCCTGGCGCACTCGATCGGACGAAACTGGCTGCCCGTCACGCAGCTCGACCGCGGCTGGGTGCACGACGGCGCGCTTTCCGTGTTCGACGGCAAGACGGGACGCTACATGACCACGGTGCTGCTGGACGACCCGGAACTCGGCGCGGCCGAACCCTGGGGCGTCGCCGCCGACGAGAAGACGATCGCGGTGACGCATTTCGGCTCTTCGGAAATTTCGCTCATCGACCGCGCCGGTTTCGAGGCGCGCCTTTTCGAGCGCATGAACGAGGACCTTTCCACGGACCTCACGTTCATGCAGGGCATCCGCACGCGCGTGAAGACGCTCAAGCAGGGTCCGCGCGGCGTGGCGCTGGAAAACGGCAAGGCGGTGGTGAAAAGCTATCTGCAGGACGATCCCGGCGTGGACGAGGGGCGGTTGCTGTGGCACGACGCGCGGCTCTGCTTCCAGCAGTGGCAGAGCTGCGGCAGCTGCCACCCCGAGGGCGGATCGGACGGCATGGAATGGAACTTCCCCGCGGCGGGCGTGGGCAATCCGGAGAAAACGCGCGAAGTGCGCGCGTCGAAGAAGTCCCCCGCCGACCTCGCGCGGTGCATCGCGAACGGATTCGCCGAGGACCTCCTTTCCGCGCCGAATCCCGCGGCGGCGAAGAAGATGGCGGCGTGGATCGAAAGCTTCCGCACGCCGTTGGCGCCGCCCGCGTGGATGGTGCGGGACGCGAAGCGGCTGCACGCGGCGCTGAAGCGCATGGAGCGGGGCGAAAAGTTCGATTTCGTGAACGTGGGCTCTTCCACCGGCAAGTACGGCTTCGACTGGGACGCGTGCGGCGTGAAAGGCCTCAACCTGGCGACGGGTCCGCAGGCGCTCGCTTCCGACTTCAAGCTGCTCAAGCGTTTTCGCGCGGCGCTCAACCCGGGCGCGACCGTGGTGTTCCCGCTGTGCCCGTTTTCCTCCGTGCTGACGCACTACAAGGATCCGGACCAGTTCTGCAAGTACTACGGAATCCTGCCGGGCGGCGAAACGGAATACTGGACGCCGCAGCGCGGGCTGCGTTTCGCCCGCTGGCTCGAGCTGATCGGCGGCGTGGAGAAGCTGCCGGACGATCCGGACCTCGCCATCGACGCGCCGCCGCCGGCCGAAAAGATGCGCGCTTCCGCCGAAGGGTTCATGCGCGGTTGGAAGCGCGAATTCGCCTTCGAGGATTTCGACGCGCCGCTGACGCCCGACAACCGCGAGTCGTTCGAGACGGTGGCGGAGCTGTTCTCGGAAGCGCTCGCCTGGTGCAAGGCGGAAGGGCTTAAGCCCGTGCTGGTGCTGCCGCCGTGCTCCCGGCACTACGACGCGATGTGGACGGACGCGTTCACGCGGCACTACGTGCTCGATTTCGTCAAACGGGTCGATCCGAAGGGCGAAGTCGCCTTCCACAATCTGCTCAAGGAGCCGATTTTCCGCGCCGACTCCTTCTACGCGAATTCCCTGATGCTGAACGCCAAGGGCCGCAAGGCGTTCACGGCGGAGTTGCTGTCGCGGTTGATCAAGGACAAGCGGTGAAGCGCGAACACAAGCAGATACTTCGGAAAATCCGGGTGCCGTTCGAATGGGCCGGCATCGGAATCGCGTGGCTGTTTTTCGCGCATCTGCCGCACCGGGCGCTGTTCGCCGCGTGCGATTTCGCCGCCGCCGCGATGTTCTTCTTCGACCGGCGCGGCCGGGAACTCGCGTTGTCGAATTTGCGCGTCGTGCTCGGTTCCGGCCGCGTCGGCGCGCCCACGCGACGGGAGACGCTGGTGCTGAAGCGGTCCTACCGCAACATGGCGCGCACCGTGGGCCATGCGTTCTGGACGTGCCGCGACGCCCGTGCGCGCGTGGCGCGGACGGGCGAGATGGACGCGGCGGCGCGCGCGTTTCTCGCGGCGAACAGGCCGGCCGTCACCGTGTCGGGCCATCTCGGCTGCTGGGAGATATTGTCCCAGCTGGCGACGCTGGAAGGCCATGCGATGACGTCCGTGGCGAAGAACGTCGGCACGGGCGGCATGACGCGTCTGCTGATGCGCGCGCGGCGTTCGATCGGGCAGGAAATCGTGCCGGCGGAAGGCGCGTTCCGCCCGCTCATGCAGGGGCTCAAGTCGGGACGTTCGCTGGGGCTTTTGGTGGACCAGGTGGTGAAGCCGAAAAACGGCGGCGTCTGGGTGCGGTTCTTCGGCCGGCCGATGCCCGTTTCCGCCGCGCCGGCGTTTTTCGCCGCCAAGGGCAAGGCGCCGATCATCGTGGCGTGGAGCCGTCCGCTCAAGGACGGCCGGTACCGGTGCGAAACGATCGCCACGCATCCGGCCGAATCCGCGCGCGACGTGTGGGCGTGCACGCAGCGGTGCCTGAAGGACCTGGAGCGCGTCATCCGCCGCCATCCGTCCTGCTGGGTGCTCAACTACCGGTATTTCCGGAAAACGCCCACGCCGGAAGAGCTGGCGCAACTCGAGAAACGGGAGGCGTCATCCGCAGCCGGCTGCCGAATAGCCGCGTGCCGGCGATGAACGTCTACCAACTTGGAAGTTTTTTTGGTAACATACGGGTTCAAGGAGTGGATTCGAAATGAACGGAATTTCGAGGAGAGGGTTTCTGGGCGGCGTTTCGGCGTTGGCTCTCGGCGGATGCGCCACGACGGCGCCGAAGAAGCTGGACAAGATCCGGCTGGCGTCCGTAGGATGCGGCGGCATGGGCGGCAGCGCCACGCGCGCGCTGCTGGCGCAGAAGGGCGTGGAGCTCGTGGCGTTGTGCGACGTGAACGCCGACGCGTTCGCTTCGTGGGACAAAACGCATCCCGGCGTGCCGCATTACGTGGACTACCGCAAGATGCTCGCGGAGATGGGCGACCGGTTCGACGCCGTCCAGATCGGCACGCCCGACCACACGCACGCGTACATTGCCATCGACTGCATGAACGCGGGCAAGCACGTGTACGTGCAGAAGCCGCTTGCGCGCACGTTCGAGGAATGCGAGATGATGCGCGCCGCGCAGAAGCGCACGGGCGTCGTGGTGCAGATGGGCAACCAGGGCCACCCCGGCGTGCTGCGCTACGACGTGCTCGCGAAAGCGGGGCTTTGGGGCGAGGTGACGGAAATCGAGGGCTGGAGCGACCGTCCCATCTGGCCGCAGGGCATGACGGAGCACCCCGCGCCGCAGCCGCTGCCGGACAACGTCACGGCCGAGGGCTGGGACTGCTGGTGCGGTCCCTCGGCCGACCACGGCTACAACAAGGCGTACATGCCGTCCGTCTGGCGCGGCTGGTGGGACTACGGCTGCGGCGCCATCGGCGACATGGCCGTGCACAACGTCGACCCCGCGTTCTGGACGTTCAAGCTGGGGCTTCCCGTGGAAATCGAGGGCGACACGTGCGGCGGACCCGCCGCGACGGTGGCCCTGCCGAAGAAGTCGGTCATCAAGATGAAATTCGCGAACGGCATCAAACTCGTCTGGTACGACGGCGGCAACCGGCCGCAGCCGCGCGAGGACTGGGTGCCGGGCGCGCAGATCAAGGACAACGGGCTGATCGTGCGCGGGACCAAGGCGACCACGATGGGCTACGGCTGGTCGGGTTCTCCGCTGGTGGTGGCCGCGGGCGGCCACGCCTGGAACGCCGAATCCAAGAAGACGCAAAGCGCCGCCGCGAAGTCCATCCGCAGCGTTCCCATGGAGGACCACTACGCCCAGTTCGTCGAGGCCTGCCGCACGGCCGATCCCGCGCGCTGTCTTTCGTCCCTCGACTACGCGGCGCCGTTCACGGAGGCGCTGCTGCTCGGCTGCATTTCGCTGCGCTACCCGGGCGAGAAACTCGCGTTCGACCCCGTCGCCAAGCGCTTCACGGACAAACCCGAGGCGAACGCCTTCATGAAGGCGTCGAGCCGCGGTTCGTTCCAATTTTCCAAAATCGCCAACGGCAAACCCTGGTGGAGCTTCTCGTGACCGTCTCCGAAGAAATCGCAACCCTGTGCACCGCGGCCAAGGCCGCGTCCCGCGAACTGCGCGGGTTTTCGACCGCGGAAAAGAACGCCGCGCTGGAGGCGGTGGCCGCGGCGCTTGAAGCGTCCCGCGCCGCCATCGGCGCCGCGAACGCCGCGGACGTCGAAGCGGCCCGCGCCGCCGGGCTCGCGCCCGCGCTGGTGGACCGCCTCACGCTCACCGACGCGCGCTTCGCGGACATGGTCGCGGGCGTGCGCCAGGTGGCGAAGCTGCCCGATCCCGTGGGCGAAACGATCTGGAAGCGGGACCGTCCGAGCGGCGTCGTCATCGAAAAGGCGCGCGAGCCGTTCGGCGTGGTGGCCGTGGTGTTCGAGAGCCGCCCCAACGTGTTCGTGGACACCGCCGCGCTGTGCCTCAAGACTTCCAACGCGATCGTGCTGCGCGGCGGCAAGGAAGCGCTGGCGAGCAACAAAGCGCTGGCTGCGGCCGTGCGGACGGGGCTTGCGCGGGCGGGGTTCCCAGCGGCGGCGGTGCAGCTCGTCACGAGCACGGACCACGCGGGCGTCGCGGAACTCGTGCGCCATCCCGAATGGGTGGACGTGGCGATTCCGCGCGGCGGCGAACGGCTCATCCGCGCGATGTGCGAGGCGGCGCTCGTGCCGGTGCTCAAGCACTACAAGGGCGTTTGCCACGTGTACGTGGACGACAAGGCCGACCTCGCGATGGCGCTGGCGATTCTGGACAACGCCAAGACGCAGCGCCCGAGCGCGTGCAACGCGGCGGAATGCCTGCTCGTGCAGGAAGATCTCGCGCCGCTGTTCCTGCCGATGGTCCGCGCCTGGGCGGCGGACAAGGGGGTGACGCTCCACGAAGGGCCGGACTGCGACTGGTCGCGCGAGTTCCTCGCGCTCGAGCTGAACGTGGGCGTGGTGGCAGACGTGGCGGCGGCGATCGCGCACGTGAACGCGCACGGCAGCCACCATTCCGACTGCATCGTCACCATGGACAAGGCTCGCGCCGACCTGTTCCTGCGCGACGTCGATTCCGCCGCCGTGTACTGGAACGCGTCCACGCGCTTCACCGACGGCGCCGAATTCGGCATGGGCGCGGAAATCGGCATTTCCACGGACAAGCTGCACGCGCGCGGTCCGATGGGACTCGAAGAACTCACCACCTACAAATACCGCGTCGTCGGCGACGGCGCCGTTCGCGGATGAGCGGGGCGCCGATGGACGATCGCGATCTGTTCGCCGAGATGCTGGGGATCAAGAAGGATCCACCGCCGGCCGCGGCGCCGGCGGAACGGCGCGCGCCAGCCGACGAACCGGAGGAGGAGCCGGACGAACTGGCCGTGCAGAAGGTGGTGGTGGAGGAACTGGCGGCGGACGCCGCCCGGCTCGAAGCCGAAAACGCGCGGCTGAAGGAAGAAAACGCGGAACTCGCCGAGGCCGATGGCGCTCTCGAAAAGGCGAACGCGGCGCTGGCGGCGGAAGCCGCTCGGCTCGCGATGGAAAAACAGCAGGCGGAAAACGCCGCCGTCGCGCTTTCTGCGGCGCGGGACGCCTGGCGCGAGACGCGCGCGGCGCTGCAGGCGCGGCTGGACGCGCTCGGTTCGGCGCTTGCCGAACGCGACGCTCGGCTGGACGATTTGCGGAAGGAAAACGCGGCGCTCGAGGAAAAGCTCGAGCGCATGGGGCGTTCGCTCGCGCGCATGCGGCGGGCGCAGGCGGAAAGCGGCAGGACTTGATTCGACAGGAAGGGACGGTGAAAGCATGAAGAAGATTTTGGCGGTGGCGGCGGCCGGGGCGGCGTTTTGCGCGTCCGCGGCGGGCGGAGGGAAGTTGGCGGAGGGCTTCGACGCGCCGCCGCGCAACTGCTACCCGGAAACTTGGTACCACTTCATCAACGGCAACGTCACGAAGGAAGGCATCGCGGCGGATCTGGACGCGCTGAAGGCGGCTGGCGTGTCAGGCGTCCAGTTCTTCCACGGCGGCGGCATCGGCACGGAACCGTGGCCGGGCGTGCCCGAGCCGCTCGACTGCCTGAGCGCGAAATGGGACGACTGCGTGCGCTTCATCGCGGACGAATGCCACGCGCGCGGACTCACCTTCAAAATGCAGAACTGCCCCGGCTGGTCGATGTCCGGCGGGCCGTGGATCAAGCCGCAGGACGCGATGCGGTCCGTTTGCTGGAGCGTCACGTTCTCGAAGGGCGGCAAAACGGCGCTGCCGCTTCCCGCCGAGGCCATGGACAGCAAGGACCGCGACTGGCGCGATCTCGTGGCGGTGGCGTTTCCGCGTCCCGCGGGCGACGGCGCGAAACTGGAAGCGAAGAAGGTTTCCGAAGCGCAGGAAGGGCGCACGCTCACGTGGGAGGCCGAAGCCGCGGAGCCGTTTTGCGTGCGCACGCTGGAAATGCCGTGCGTGCAGGCGATGAACCATTCGCGCAGCTACGACCCCGAAGTGTCGGTGACGCTGGCCGCCGAGGAGAACGGGAAATGGCGCGATCTGCGCACGTGGGCGATGCCGCGCAGCAACTGGCAGGACGACCGGCCGCTCTCGCTCGCCGCGCCCGAAACGACGGCGAAGAAATTCCGCGTCACGGTGACGAGCCCCGCCTACGCGCCGAAGGTGCCCGGCGTGCGGCTCTTCGGCCGCGCGTATCCGCACAGCTGGGAGTCGGAAAGCGCGAACTGCCTGCGCGAACTGATGCACGATCCGCCGTGCGCGAACGCGAAAGGCGCGTACGTGGATCCGGCGGCGATCCGCCGCTTCCCCGGCGGCGCGTCCGTCGAATTGCCGCCCGGCGACTGGACGGTGCTCCGCATCGGCCACGTGAACACGCTCCGGCGGAACGGGCCCGCGCCGGCGGAGGCCACGGGCTGGGAATGCGACAAGCTTTCCAAAAAGGGCATCGAGCAGAGCTTCAAGGGCTACGTCGGCCGACTGACGCGCAAGGGCGGACCGCTCGAGGGCAAGCTGGACGGCATGATCCTCGACAGCTGGGAATGCTGCTGCCAGACGTGGACGGACGGCATGGGCGAAATCTTCAAGGGCAGGTGGGGGTATGGTCTCGAAACCTGGTGGCCGGCGTTGTGCGGCTACGTGGTGGGCGACCGCGAAAAGACGTCCCGCTTCTACCGCGACTGGCGCGTGAACGTTTCCGATCTGCTGGCGAAGAACTTCTACGGGCGCATGGGCGAACTCGCGCGCGAACACGGTTTCACCGTGGCGTTCGAGACGGCGAGCGGCGACGTGTTCCCCGGCGACATCCTCGAATACTACAAGGGCGCGGACGTGCCGATGTGCGAATACTGGCGCGCCGCCGAGGCGGGGTTCGGACCGAAGTGGATCGAGAACCCCGAGTTCAAGCCGTTCCGTCCCACGGTGAGCGCGGCGCGGCTGTACGGCAAGCCGCGCGTGGACGCCGAGGCGCTCACGGGCGGCCTCAGCTGGAACGAGGACATGCGCGACTTCAAGTGGCACGTGGACCGCGCGTTCGCCAAGGGCGTCACGCACCACGTGTTCCACACCTGTACGCACAATCCGCAGGCGAAGGGGCTTCCGCCAGGGCCGAGCTTCGGCGACTGGCAGATCGGTTCGCCTTTCGTGCGCGGCCAGAGCTGGTGGAAGCTGATGCCGCACTTCACGAAGTACCTGGCGCGCTGCACGTGGATGCTCGAGCAGGGCAAGTCCGCGGCGGACGTGCTCGTGTACCTCGGCGACGAGCAGGACCACAAGCCGCGCGAGTGCAGCACGCCCGTGCCGAAGGGATACGAATACGACTACCTGAATCCGGACGGCCTCCAAAACCTCGCGTTCGCCAAGGACTGCCGCTGGGTCACGAAAGCGGGGCTTTCGTACGCCGTGCTGTACGTGCAGGACAACCGCCGGCTCCGCCCCGAAACGCTGAAGAAACTCGAGGCGGCGAAAACGCAGGGCGCCGAAGTGGTGGGGCTGCCCGGCGACGCGCGCTCGCTTGCGGACGTGTTGGCCGCGCGCGGCGTCGCGCCGGACGTGACGACGCTTTCGGGCCGCGCCTTCTGGCAGCACCGGCGCGACGCCGACGCCGACTGGTATTTCCTCGCGCCGGCGGACGGCAAGCCGGTGAAAGCGCGTCTGCGCGACGCGGCGGGGCGCGCGTGCGAAATCTGGAATCCGCGCACCGGCGAACGCACGGCGGCGTCGGACGGCGTGGTGGCGTTCGACGAGTCCGTGTTCGTGGTCGCCCGCAAGAAGGCCGCGGCGGCGGTCGCCGCACCGCCCCCGCGCGGACCGGGCCGGGCGATCGTCGGCGTGTGGACGGTGGCCTTCGACAAGGGATGGGGGCGCGACACGCCGCTGCGTCTCACGACGCTCAAGCCCTGGAAGGACATCGACGGAACCGAGGAAGCGAAACATTACGCCGGCACGGCCGTCTACGCCATCGACTTCGCGTGGGACGGCAAGGCGACGTTGCTCGAAACGCCGAATCTGGAAGGCGTCGCCGAGGTGCGCGTGAACGGCCGCGACGCGGGCGCGATCTGGTGCGCGCCGAAGCGGCTTTCGCTCGCGGGACTGCTCAAACCCGGCAAGAACCGTTTGGAAATCGCGGTCACGACGCCGTGGTTCAACCGGCTCGTGTACGACGCCGGCCAGCCCGTCGAAAAGCGCAAAACGTGGACGCGCGGAGGTCCCAAGGCGGACGCGCCGCTGAAGGCGTCCGGTCTTCTTCCGCCCGTGCTGCTCTCGCGTTGACGGGCGTCGGCAAAACACAACCCAGATGTGAGGCACTGACATGAACATGAAAATTACGAGAATCGCGTTCGTCGCCGCGGCGCTGGTCGTCGTGTGCGGTTGCGTGGCCGTGGAGTCGAACGTTTCGCATGGGAAACGCGCGTGGATTCCCCGCGAGCAGGGACTCTACCGCTCGCAGGTGCACCGCGGCGGCGGCGGAAAACGTCCCGACAACGCGCTCGAGACCTTTCTCTGGTGCTGGGGCAAGGGCTGCACGCCGGAGGCGGACGCGCGGCTGACGAAGGACGGCGTCGCGATCGCCATGCACGACGACAAGCTCGGCCGCATCGCCTCCAACCTCGACCCGAAGCTCGCGAAGCTCAGCGCGGCCGAGATGAACTGGTCTGACATGCGCGACGTGGACGTCGGCTCGAAGTGGGGGGCGCGGTATGCGACCTACCGCCTCGCGACGATGGAGAGCGTTTTCGCGGCGATGAAGGGGCATCCCGATCGGCTCCTCTACCTGGACGAGAAGGGCGCACCGCCGAAAATGATGGCCGAGATGGCCGCGCGCTTCGGCGTGGCCGGGCAGACCTACTACACCTCGCCCGACTGGCGCAAGGTCGTCGAGTGGCGCAAATACGCCCCGGACGGGCGTTCGATGGTGTGGCTCGGCTGTTGGCCCGAGAACAATTCTTCAAACGAGATCGCGCGCGCCGAAGCGTTCCTCGACGAGAAGCTCGGCGAGATGGAGGCGTTCGGGTTCGAGGGCATCGACGTCGTGCAGATCCACCTGCGCGCCGACTATTCGAAGCCGGATCCGTTCTGTCCGTCCTCGGCCTACGTCCGCAAGGCCATCGAGCGCCTGCACCGCCACGGCGTGAGCGTGAACGGCGTGACGTGGACGTGCGGCGACAATCCCGACGTCTA
>JAKSOX010000034.1 GCA_024405335.1 Kiritimatiellia bacterium | reverse complement strand
CCCGCGCCCACCGCCCCAGCGCAACCGCCGACGAATCCGGAACCTCCGCCCGCCCTGCGCGGCCTGGAGCTTTTCGACCCGGCCGTTCGCGCTCCTGAAGGAGTGACGCCGCCACGCCCGCAACGCCGCGCCGACAACCCGTTCGCGAGTTCCTACGCCGACGCCCCGAAACAGTCCGACACGCCGTTCGAGCGCTTCCAAGACGCGCTTTCCGCCGTGTCCCACGGCGTGCTGTCCACGGCGCAACGCCTGCCGCGCAACACCGGACGGCTCGTCGTCGCGGCCGTTTTCGGGCTTCTCGTCCTGGCCGCCGCCGTCTGGGGCGTGTACGTTCTCCACCAAGCCACGTCCGCCAACGCGGCGGCGGGCGGCGACGAAGCGGTTGCCGTGGCGAAAACCGAAAAGCCCGAAGCCAAGCCCGCGGCGCCGAAACCAGCGGCGGCGAAGACGGCGGAAAAGCCGGCCGAAAAAGCCGCGGCGGCCAAGCCGGCGGTTTCCTCCGGCAAACTCCACGCGACGGGCGCCAAAGTCCCCGCCCTGTACATCGACTGACGCGAAATGGAATGCGAAATCTGCCATAAGGCCGAAGCGGCCACCGTCCTCGTCCGCAAAAACGTCGCCGGGGAAGACGAAGAACTGTTCGTCTGCAAGGCCTGCAAGAGCGCGGCCCGCCATGCGAAAAAAGAAGCGTCCGCCCCGGCGGCGGACGGCGACGAACCGCACTTCGCGGCGGAAGTGTTCGGTCCCGGCGGCGAAGAACCGCCCGCGTTCGTGAAGGATCTCGTGGACGCGACGATCGGCTTCGTGAAGGGCCTCGCGCAATCCGAAAAGAAGAGTTCGCGCAAGTGTCCCGTGTGCGGCCGCACGTGGGAAGAAGTCGCCGACAGCGAAGCGCTCGGCTGCCCCAACTGCTGGAAGGTCTTCGCGAAAGACCTCCGCGGGCGCTTCCTCGCGCAGCAATACGGTCCGAAACACGCGGGGAAGATTCCCGACGCGGCGGAATCGCCGGCCGGCGAATCGCGCGAATGGCTCGAGCGCGAACTCAAGAAGGCCGTCGACGCCGAAGATTTCCGCAAGGCCGCCGAACTGCGGCGCAAGCTGGACGGATTGGAGGGCCGCGCATGAAGCGCCGCAACCGCGCGCCCGAGGGCGAATATCCGAATCTGAGCGCCGCCGACGTCGTTTCCGACGGCGTCGTGCGCTTCTACCGCCAGCGCACCGATTTGCCGTTCAAGCCGGACAACACCTTGTGCGTCGAGGTGCGCTGGAACGATCCGCGCTCCCTGCCTACCGCCTTCCGGACCGCCTCCGCGAAGGAATCCGAAGTCGCGCGCAAGCACCCCTTCGCGTGGAATCCGGAATTCGGCTACGTCACGAGCCGGCCGCGCATCCTCGGCACGGGGCTGCTGATCGGCGGTCTCTTCCATCTGGAGGGACTGCACCTCATCGGCGATCTGCCGCCGGTTCTCGCCGGGCTGGAGGCCCTGCGGCTCGCGGTCCGCGAATTCAACGGCGACGGTCTCAAAAACGCGGCCCATCTCTACCGCGTGCACAACGCGGCCATGCTCGGCGTTTCCGAGCAGCAGCTCTTCGACCGCGTCGTGAACGCGTTCGCCGCGCTGGTGCGCCAGGAGCTGAACGCCCGCATCCGCCTCGTGGAGGAACTGCCGCGCGTGTTCGAAGACGCCGTGTGCCGTTCGCTCGCCATCCTGCGCGAATGCAAGCTGCTTTCCGAATGGGAATTTCTGGACGTCCTGTCCCCCGTGCGCCTCGCCGCCGAGATGGGATTCCTCGCGGGCCTCACGCGCGACGAGGCGAACGCGTTCACCGTGGAACGCCTCGACCTGCCCGACGTGCCGCGGCCCAAGACCTTCGAAGAAGAACTGGAGCGCGACAAGCGCGACGCCGCGTTCGCGGACCGCGTGAACCGCCGCTTCCGCGACGTGCGCCTCAATCCGCGCGCAAAAGGAATATTCAAATCATGAACGACAACTTCACCCCCTTCGTCCAAAAGGCGATGGAAGAAGCCGAGGCGATGGCCCGCCGGCTGAACCACGCCTACGTGGGCACCGAACACCTGCTTTCGAGCATCCTCGCCATCGACGAATGCGAAGCGTGCAAACGCCTCGAAGCGCTGGGCGTCGACCCGGCGGACGTCAAAATGCAGCTGGACGACATGCTCGGCCGCGGCGAACCGACGCGCGTGCCCGGCCCCCTTCCCGTCACCGCGCGCGCCAAAAAAGTGGTCGAGTTCGCCAAGCTCGAAGCGAAACGCGGCGGCGCGGACCGCGTGGGAACGGAACACGTGCTGCTGGCCATGCTGCGCGAAGGCGAGTCCGTGGGCGCCCAGATCCTGTTCGGCCACGACGTCTCCGCCGAAGCGTTCCAAAAGGCGTCCGCGCGCGGGAGCGCAGAAGCGTCCGCTTCCGAAGACGCCGAAAACAAAGGCGACGACGCGCCCGCGATCGACGACGCCGAGGAAACGCCCGAGCCGGCGAAAGGCAAGAAGAAGCTGAAGACGCCAGCGCTCAACCTGTTCGGGCGCGACCTCACCGCGCTCGCGCGCAAGGGCGAACTCGATCCCGTGATCGGGCGCCGCGCCGAAATCGAGCGCGTGGTGCAGGTGCTCGCGCGCCGCACCAAGAACAACGCCGTGCTGATCGGCGAGGCCGGCGTGGGCAAGACCGCCGTCGTGGAAGGCCTCGCGCAGGCGATCGCCGCCGGCGAAGCGCCCGAGCGCATGCGCGACAAGCGCGTCGTGTCGCTGGACATGGCGCGCGTCGTCGCCGGCACGCAGTACCGCGGCCAGTTCGAGGAGCGCCTCAAGCAGCTCATCGAGGAAACCAAGAACGCCAAGAACGTGATCCTGTTCCTGGACGAGCTCCACACGCTCGTGGGCGCGGGCGGCGCCGAGGGCGCGATGGACGCCGCCAACATCCTGAAACCCGCGCTCGCGCGCGGCGAACTCCAGGTGGTGGGCGCCACCACGATGAAGGAATACCACAAGTCCATCGAAAAGGACGCCGCGCTCGAACGCCGTTTCCAGTCGATTCTCGTGAACGAGCCGAGCGTGGAGGATTCCGTGGAAATCCTCAAGGGCATCGCCCCGCGCTACGAAAAGCACCACAACGTCGCCTTCGAGCCGGACGCCCTGCGCGCCGCCGTGACGCTCACCGCGCGCTACCTCCCCGCGCGGCTCCTGCCTGACAAGGCGATCGACGCCATCGACGAAACGGGTTCGCGCTGCCGCATGAAAAACGCCGTGCGCCCGCCGGACGTGAAGGAGGACGAAGCGGCCCTCGCCGAAATCAACCTGAAGAAGAAGGACGCGATCGCGCGCGAGAACTACGACGAAGCCGCCAGGTTCCGCGACGAAGAACGCGCCGCCCGGGAAGCGCTGCGGAAGAAGCTCGAGGCCTGGCGCGCCGAACACGCCGAAAAGCTCGTGGTGATCACGGCGGACGACGTGGCCGCCACCGTTTCCTCCCTTAGCGGCGTGCCCGTGGAACGCATGACGCTCGCCTCCGCGGAACAGCTCCTGGGCATCGAAAAGGAACTCAACGGCGTGGTGGTGGGCCAGGAGGACGCGATTTCCACCATCGCCCGCGCGCTGCGCCGCAGCCGCGCGAACCTCGGCGACCCCAAGCGCCCCATCGGCTCGTTCCTGTTCCTCGGCCCCACGGGCGTGGGCAAAACCCTGCTCGCCAAAATGCTCGCGGAAAAAATCTACGGCGACCCCAAGGCCCTCATCGCGCTGGACATGTCGGAATTCTCCGAGAAGTTCACCGCGTCGCGGCTCGTCGGTTCGCCGCCCGGCTACGTCGGCCACGACGAAGGCGGCCAGCTCACGGAGCGCGTCCGCCGCCGCCCGTATTCCGTGGTGCTCTTCGACGAATTCGAAAAGGCCGACCCGGAAGTGATGAACATGCTGCTCCAGATCCTGGACGAAGGCAAGCTCACGGACGGCCAGGGGCGCGTGGTGGATTTCCGCAACGTGATCGTGATCGCCACGGCGAACCTCGGCTTCGACTTCGCGCGCGGCGGCAAGGCGTTCGGCTTCTCGCAGGAGGCCGCCGAGGATTCCTACGAAACGCTGCGCGACAAGATGCTTTCGGACGCCAAAAAGACGTTCCGCCCGGAACTCCTGAACCGCTTCGACGACGTGGTCGTGTTCCGCAAGCTGGACAAGGCCAAGGTAGAAACGATCCTCGAACTCGAGCTCGCGTTCCTCAAGAGCCGTCTCGCGGAAAAGGAGATGACGCTCTCGCTGGACAAGAAGGCCGCGGCGTTCCTCGTCGAAAAGGGCGCGGACGACGCCATGGGCGCCCGTCCCCTGCGCCGCGCCGTCCAGCGCTGGGTCGAAGACCCGCTCGCGGAAATGATCCTCGAAGGCAAGCTCCACGCCGGCAAAATCGCCGTCTCGCGCGGCAAGGACGCGCTGACGTTCAAGCAGAACTGACATGGCCGCGCAAATCCATCTTTTCGTGGGTGAGGACGACTGGTCGCTGGACGAAGCGGCCAAGAAGGTCGTCGCGCGCGCGCTGGCGGACGTCGCGCCAGAGAACCGCGTTTCGGCGGTGGAGATCGTGGACGGCGACCGGCCGAACATGGATCTGCAGCTCGAATCGATCCGCGACTGCGAAGCGTCCGTCACGACGCCGCCCTTCCTCGAACCCGTGAAGGTGACGTGGTGGAAAAACGTTTCGTTCTTCCCGAGCGGCGGCAACGTCAAGCTCGCCGACAAAGTGAAAACGGCGCTCGAAGAGTTTCTGGAACGCCTCGCCAAGTCGCCGCTGCCGGGAAACCAGTTCTTCGTGGTCACCGCGCCGCGCCTGCTCAAAACGAGCATTTGCGCGAAACTCTTCAAGAGCATGGCGGAAGTCGTCGAATTCGCCTCCGCGAAGCGCGCGAACGACAAACTGGACGCCGCGGTGGACCGGCTGCCGGAACTGGCCGCCGCCGAAGGTCTCGTCTTCTCGCCGGACGCGGCGCGCGCGTTCATCGCGCGCGCGGGCGCGGACACGCGCACCATCGTTTCCGAACTCGCGAAGATGCGCGCCTACCTCGGCCCCGACGCAAAGGAAGCCACGGCGGACGACGTCGCGCAGATCACCTCGATCGGACCGGGCGAAACGGAGCCGTGGGACGTCACGAACGCCGCGGGCGACCGCAACGCCGCCGCCGCGCGGCTGGCGCTCGCGAAGTTCGCCGTGAAACCGGGATGGGGCGTGTTCATGTCCGCCATCCTCGAAAAATTCTTCCGCGAGCTGGTGGTCTACCGCGACGCGGTCGAGCGCGGCTGGCTCGGCTCCTACGGCTGGAAGAAAGGCCTGCCAGCCGAAGCCGTCCGCGCGCTGGACGAAGCCGGCGTGGGTCCCGGCGTTTCCAAAAACAACTGGGCCTGCGGCCGCGGCGCGCGCCAGGCGGCGAACTGGACGCTGCGCGAACTGCGCGTCGCGCGGGCGCGCATGTGCGCCGTCCGCGAAAAAGTCGTGTCCGGGGCCGACGACGGTCTCGTCGAAACTGAACTTCTCAGGATCATGATGAAAGGCGAATGAGCAACATGGAACAGACGAACAAGTTCTTCCGCAAAATAGACTGGATGGCGTTTTGGGCAGCGACGGCGGCGGCGTTCGCGGTCTATTTCTTCACGCTGGGTCCGTCCGTGGGTCTGGAGGACTCCGGCGAACTGGCGACGGCGGCGAACCACCTCGGCGTGCCGCATCCGCCGGGATACCCCTTCTGGAGCATGTGCGGCTGGGTGTTCTGCCGCGTCTTCTCCTGGGTGACGTACATGGGCCATCCCACGCCCGCGTGGGCGATGTCGCTCTTCTCGGCCGTGGCCGGCGCGTTTGCCGCCGGCTGCACGGCGATGCTCGTGTGCCGTTCCGCCTCCGACATGCTCGGCGAGAAAAGCGACGACCGCCTGTGCTTCGCCGGCGGCGTCGGCTCCGCGCTCGTGTTCGCGTTCTCGCCCGTGGAATGGTCGCAGTCGACGATCGTGGAAATCTATTCGCTCAACGCCCTCTTTCTCATGTGGGTGTTCCTGCTGTGCTACCGCTGGATGCGCAAGCCGTCGGACAAGATCCTGTGGCTCACGGCGTTCGTGTTCGGCCTCGGCCTCACGAACTACCAGGTGCTGCTCCTCGCCGCCGTGCCGCTCGCGGTGGTGATCGGCGTGAACAACCTGAAGATGTTCCGCGACGCGTGCCTCATCCTCGTGCCCGTGGGGCTCACCTACGTGATGCTCTCGATCGGTTGCATGCTCCGCGCCAACCAGTACATGAGTTCGGCCGTGATCAACAAGTTCGCGCCCGTTCTGGAAACGAAGTCCTGCCCCTCCTCCGCCGTGCTCGCGCTGGGCTGCCTGCTGCTCGCGGCGGCGCCGTTCGTGGGCGTGCTGCTGCGCCGCCGCGGGCGGGAACACCTCAAACCGGCGGTCTTCACCGGCCTCGCCGGCGCGGGGCTGCTGTTCCTCGCCGCCACCGTGTTCGCGGGACCCGCCACGTGGTCCACCGCCGCCGAACAGCTCGTCGCGCCCCTGCTCGAGCCCTCGCGCTACGCGATGATCGGCGCGTTCGTGGCCGCCGCCTTCGCGCTTTCGCTCGGCGCCGTGTTCGCCCCGAAGGACGAGCCGGTCTCGTCCGCCAAGGTGTGGGGCTGGCTCGCCGGCGCGGCCGCGTGCGGCCTCGTGGCCGTTTCCGTCGCCGCCAGCGGCGCCTCCGCCGACGCGGCGGGCTACATGGGCGTGCCCTATTCCTGGAACAAGGCCAATCTCGTTCTGGTGGCCGGCCTCGTCGCCCTGTTCGCGCTGTCCTGGTTCACGCCCCGCGGGCTCGCGTACGCCGTGCCCGTGGCCGCCGCCGAAATCGTGTCGTTCGTGCTGCTCGAAAAAGGCGCCATGAACGGCCTCACCCATCCGTGCAGCTGGTGGTTCGTCTGGCCGATCGCGTTCAACTTCCTCGTGCTCGGCTGGGCGTTCGTGGCCCTGCCCACCGGCAAGTCCATCGCCACCGCCGCCTTCTTCGCCGAATTGGGCGTTTCGTTCTACGCGTACATGCCGATCGTGTCCGATCTCCGCAACCCGCCGATGAACTGGGGCTACCCGCGCACGTGGGAGGGCTTCAAGCACGCGCTCACGCGCGGCCAGTACGAGCAGATCAAGATGGGCGACGTGTTCTCGATGCACTTCCTCCGCGAACTCGGCTTCTACGTGAAGGACCTCCGCACGCAGTTCACCGCCGTGCTGATGCTCGTGGCCGTGGCCGCCTTCCCGCTCGGGCACCTGTTCGTGAAGAAGGAAAACCGCAAGACGTGGTACGCCTGGCTCGCCGCCGTCGGCAGCTGCTTCCTCGTGATGTCCTTCTTCCTCATCGCCCTCGCCAACACCAAGGGCGACGTGCAGGACGGCTTCATCCAGAAGGTGAAGTTCATTTCCTCCCACGGCATGTTCGCGCTGTGGATCGGCTACGGCCTCGTGTTCGGCGCCGTTTTCGCGCAGATGCTCTACGCGCGGTTCGTGGAGAAGACGCTTCCCCGCTGGCTCGTGCCCGCGCTCGCCGCGCTCATGCTCGCCACCGCCGGCATCCCGATTTACGAAAACTACACGAACGACCGCCTCGTGTTCGAACTCGGCTCCGCCGAACAGAACGGCCACACCTTCGGCTGGCAGTTCGGCGCCTACCAGCTCGAGGGCGCCGACCAGATCCGCAAGGAAGTGTGGGACAAGGAAGAGCCCCTGCCCAACCCCCTGTGGCCCGAACGCATGGAGGACCATTCCATCTTCTTCGGCGGCACCGATCCGGGCCGTTTCGTGCCCACCTACATGATCTACTCCGCCGACTTCCGTCCGGACGTGTACCTCATCACCCAGAACGCGCTGGCGGACGACACCTACATGTCCGTCGAACGCGACCTCTACGGCGACGAGATCTGGATTCCCTCCAAGGAGGATTCCGCCAAGTCCTTCGACGTCTACGTGCGCGAAGTCCAGGAAGGCAAGCGCAACGCCAACGCCGACCTCAAGATCGAAAACGGCCGCGTGCAGGTCACGGGCGCGCTGGGCGTGATGGAAATCAACGGCATCCTCACCAAGATGATGTTCGACCACGAACGCCTGCGCCATTCGTTCTACGTGGAGGAATCCTACGTGATTCCGTGGATGTACCCATACCTCACGCCGCACGGACTGATCATGAAGATCGAGCCGGAACAGGGCCGTCTCACGGACGACGTGGTCCGGAACGACATGGACTTCTGGGACTGGTACATGCGCCGCCTCCTGCACGACAAGACCTTCCGCCGCGACTTCCCCGCGCAGAAGAGCTTCTCGAAACTGCGCGCCGCCATCGCCGGGCTCTACTCGCATTCCTTCCGCTGGCGCGACGCCGCCCAGGCCTACCGCGAATCGGTGCTCATCTACCCGCCCTCGCCCGAGGCCACGTTCCGCTACCTGCAGGAAGTGCTGCTGCCGCAGCGCAAATGGAACGAAATGAACGACCTGCTGGACTACACGGACCGCGTCGACCCGAACAACGGCCGCACGGCCGGCTTCCGCGACTACGTCAACCGCCTCCGCACGATGATGGCCGACGTCCAGCGCCTGCAGGACCGCGACCGCCAGCTCAAGGGCAAAATGCCGGCGAACGAAGTGCTCACGCTCGCCAGCTGCTACTACGCGCTCGGCCAGAAGGAAAACGCCGTGCGCATGGCGCGCCGCGCCGTCGCCACGGCAACGAACGACTTCCAGACGCTGTGGTCCTCCATCCGGCTCCTGAGCCAGTGCGACCAGCACGCGGACGCCGGACGGCTCACGCAGGCCCTGCTCCAGAAGAATTCCGCCGTCTTCCATCCCGCCATGCGCCGCGAAGCCGCCGCCATGCTGCTGGAGGCGAATCTGTTCCAGGACGCGGACCGCGAACTCAACCTGTACCTGAAGACCAACCCCAAGGACGCGCAGGCGTGGCTCCAGCAGGCGATCGTGAAGGACGAACTCGGCGCGGTGCGCGAATCCCAGCAGGCCGTGATCGAGGCCTACAGGGCCGACCCGAACGCCACGCTCGAAAAGCTCCGCTCAAACGAACACCTGCAGCGCATCTCCGCGCCGCTCTTCCGCCGCAAGTGAGGACGCGCGCGTGAACCCGTTCTCCAGAACGTTCCATCCGGACGAAGCCAACCAGGCCTTCACCGTCGGCAAACTTCTGGAGACGGGACGCTTCGTCTACGATCCTTCGGACCACCACGGCCCCACGCTCTACTACGCGGCCGCGCCGCTCCAAAAGGCCTTCGGCCACGCCGACTGCGCCTCGCTGGACGGCGACCTTCTGCGCGCGACGCCGCTGGTGTTCGCCGTGCTCACGCTGGTGTTCGCGGCGCTCGCCTGCAAACGGCTCGTGGGCAAGGCGCTGTTGCCGGTTCTGCCGCTGGCGACGCTGCCGTGCCTGTTTTTCCACGCCACGGACTTCATCCAGGAAGCGCTGCTCGGATGCTTTTTGGCGGCCGCGTTCTACTTCGGCGTCCGCTACGCGCAAAGCACCGTCTCCGCCGGCCGGATCAAACCCGGCAGCTGGGCGATTCTGCTGGGCGTCGCGCTCGGGCTCGCCGCCGCCACCAAGGAAACGTGCGTGCTTTCATTCGCCGCCGCCGCGGTGGCGCTGGCGCCGTGCCTGCGCGGCTTCGCCCGTCCGCGCAACCTGTCGCAGCACGTCGTGCTGTGCGCAGTGGCCGCCGCCGTCACGGCGCTCGCCTTCTACTCAGATTTCGGCCGCGACTTCTCCGGCGTGCGGTCGCTCCTCGAAATGCCGCTCGCCTATTGGCGCCGCGCCGCCGGCAGCGCAGAAGCTTCCGTCGGCGCCTGCTGGCACGTCCATCCGTGGCACTGGTATTTCTCGCGCTGCTTCACGCACGGGAACGGCGGCGCCGCGGCGCTCGGCGCGGCGTTCGTCCTGCTGGCGGCCATCCGATTCGCCCAAAGGCGGATTTCGCCAGCCGCCGCGTTCGTCTCGGTCTACGCGGTAGTTCTGCTGGCGGCGTATTCGGCCATACCCTACAAGACGCCGTGGTGCATGCTCACCGTGCTGGAGGCGATGGCGCTGGCCTGCGGACTGCTGGCGTTCGCGGAAAAACGCGGCGGCGGAACGGACTCCCGCGCGACCCGCTTTTGCATGCTGCTGCTGGCAATCGTCTCCGCGGAACAGGTGCTGGACTGCGGCGTCATCGCCCGCGACCCCGACTCGGACAAAATTCCCTGGAACTACGCGAACGCCTCCCCGCAGGCGCGCGAACTCGCCGAAGCGGCGGGAGAAGTCCTGCGTGCGAACGGCGACGGTTTCCTCGCCGTGGCGCTGCCGCCGGAAAACACCTGGCCCTTCCCGTGGTACAACCGCGCGAACGAAAAGCGCACCGGCTACTGGACCGCATTCGAAGGCCTGGAAGACCTCGCCAAACGCGGCGAGAAACCGGTTGCCGTGATCGTGCCGGCGGAAGAAGGCCACCTCGTGCAACCGCTCTTCCCGCACCTCAAGAACACCAAGCGCTTCGAGATGCGCCCGAAAGTCCGCGTCCGGCTCTTCTGGTGAGGCCGCCGTAAGCGTGAAGCCCCGATTGCTTCCGCAACCGCGCAATTGGTGGGCATGGTGGGACTCGAACCCACACGCTTTCGCACCGGAACCTAAATCCGGCGTGTCTGCCATTTCACCACATGCCCGAATGGACGCGGATTATACCACGTTCGGCAATTTCGCGAAAGACGCCGCCAAGTCGGCGTCCGTCGGCACGTAGTCCACCATCTCGCCGTCGTTGAAGCGCCGATAGGCGAACATGTCGAAGTAGCCAGTGCCGGTCAGTCCGAACACGATGTTCTTCTTTTCGCCCGTGGCCTTGCACGCGAGCGCTTCGTCGATCGCCGCGCGGATCGCGTGCGCCGATTCCGGCGCGGGCAGGAGCCCTTCCGTGCGCGCGAACTGCTGCGCGGCCTCGAAGACGTCCGTCTGCACGACGGAACGCGCCTCCATGAGGCCTTGGTCGTAGAGCTCGGAAATCAGCGAACTCATGCCGTGGTAGCGGAGTCCGCCGGCGTGCGACGGCGACGGAATGTAGTCGTGGCCGAGCGTGTACATCTTCTGGAGCGGGCACACTTTGCCCGTGTCGCAGTAGTCGTAGGCGTACTTTCCGCGCGTGAGCGACGGGCAGCTCGCCGGCTCCACCGCCACGAAGCGGCAGTCGAGTTCGCCGCGCAGCTTCGCGCCCATGAACGGCGCGATCAGGCCCGCGAGATTCGATCCGCCGCCCGCGCAGCCGATCACCACGTCCGGCTTGACGCCGTACTTCTTGAGCGCGGCTTCGGTCTCGAGGCCGATCACAGACTGGTGCAGGCACACGAGATTGAGCACGCTGCCGAGCACGTAGCGGTAGCCGACGTTGCAAGTCGCCGCTTCCACGGCTTCGGAAATCGCACAGCCGAGCGAACCGTTAGTGCCGGGATGGAGCGCGTTGATCCGCCGCCCGACCTGCGTTTCCATCGAAGGCGACGCCGTCACTTTGCCACCGTACACGCGCATGACTTCGCGGCGGAACGGCTTCTGCTCGTACGAACACTTCACCATGTACACGCGGCAGTCGAGGCCGAAGAACGCGCACGCCATCGAAAGCGCCGTGCCCCACTGGCCCGCGCCCGTTTCGGTGGTGACGCCTTTCAGCCCCTGCGCCTTCGCGTAGTACGCCTGCGCCACGGCGGAATTGAGCTTGTGCGAGCCCGAGGTGTTGTTGCCCTCGAACTTGTAGTAGATCGCGGCCGGAGTCCCCAGCGCCTGTTCCAGAAACTTCGCCCGGATGAGCGGCGACGGGCGGAACATCTTGTAGAAGTCCCGCACCGCCTCGGGAATCGGAATCTGCGGCGTCGCGTCGTCCAGCTCCTGCTTCACCAGCTCGTCGCAGAACACGGGGCGCAAATCGTCCGCCGTGACGGGTTTCAGCGTCGCCGGATTCAACAGCGGCGCGGGCTTTTTGGCCATGTCCGCGCGCAGGTTGTACCACGCTTTCGGCAATTCGTTTTCGTCCAGGTAGATTTTGTACGGCACTTCGTCCATGATTCGTTTCCTTTCCAAACGTCAAACTGATGATCGACAAAAAAAGACCCGCTCGTTCGAGCGGGTCCCTTTTCAGCCGTTTTCAACCGGTCAAACCAAAGACGCCTCGCCCGAAAAAGCGAAGTCGCGCCACCAGTTCCGGTTGAAGATGCGGCTCATGTGCGCATTGCTCACTTGGCTTCGGCGGCGGGCGCCGCTTCCTCGGCCTTCGGGGCTTCCTCGGCCTTGGGGGCGTCGACGGGCTGGGCCACAAAAACCCACTGCAGCAGCACCATCGGCGCGGCGTCGCCCTTACGGGCGCCGAGCTTCAGGATGCGCGTGTAACCGCCCTTGCGGCCTTCCAACGCGGGAACGACCTTGTCGAAGAGCTTCTTCGTGGCCTTGGGCTGGGTGAGACGCGAAGCGACGAGACGGCGCGCGGCGAGATCGCCTTTGCGTGCGATCGTCACGAGTTTCTCGGCGAGCTTGCGGGCTTCCTTCGCCTTCGGCTGGGTGGTCTTGATCGATTCGGCCAGAATGAGGTTCGCAACCATGTTCCTCATCATCAGGTCGCGGTGTTCCGTGGAACGACCGAACTTCTTGGCAACTCTCTGGTGACGCATTGTCTGTGACTCCTGAACTTATTTCTTCGCCTCGAGCAGGCTCTCGTCGAACTTGTAGCCGAGCGACAACCCGAGTTCTTTCATCTTGTCCTTGATCTCCGTCAGGGACTTCTTGCCGAAGTTGCGGTACTTGAGCATGTCCGCTTCCGTCTTCTGGACGAGTTCGCCCACCGTCGCGATGTTCGCGTTGTTGAGGCAGTTCGCCGCGCGGACGGAGAGTTCGATTTCGTTGACGGACATGTTGAGCAACTTGCGGAGACGCTCGCGCTCGTCGGCGCCCTTGGCGTTTCCGTCGTCGAACTCGAGCGTCGCTTCGTTGGAATAGTCCACGAACACGTCGAGGTGGCGGCGAAGAACGGCGGCGGCGGTCTGCAACGCCTCGTCGGGCGTCACGCGACCGTCCGTCCACACGTCGAGAACGAGCTTTTCGTAGTCCGTGCGCTGGCCGACGCGGGTGTTCTCCACGAGGAAGTTCACGCGCGTGACGGGCGAGAAAATCGAATCGATTGCGATGCGGCCGATTTCCTGATCGGGCGCTTTGTTGCCTTCGGCCAGACAGAATCCACGGCCGGTCTTGATCTCGCACTCCATGT
>JAKSOX010000033.1 GCA_024405335.1 Kiritimatiellia bacterium | reverse complement strand
GGCGCGGACGCGCACGGCGCGGTCGCCCACGCCGCGAAAAAGGCGACCGGCAGCCCCAGTCCCAGCACGAAGCCGAACGCCGCCACCACGGGAAACGACGCGAACGCGAGCGCGCCGAAACCGGCCATCGACGTGAGCAGCGCGCACAGCGCGCCAGTCGCGGCGCGGCCGCGGCTCTCGTGCAGGAACACCGCGTAGTCGACGCCCATGCCCAACAGCAGGAAACCCGCGAGCACGTGGAAAAGGTTCACCGGCTCCCCGCGCGCCGCCAGCGCGGCCGCCACGGCGAGCAAAGCCAACGCTGCCGGCGCGAAAACGCGCACGGCGCGGCCGCGCAGGAACAGCAGCAGCAACGCGAACGTGGCGACGGCCGCCGCCGCGAACAACCGGATCGCCGAGCGCTCCCAACCCGCGAGCGCGTCCGCGAGATCCGCCGGCCGCCAGAACAGGGTCTCGGGCGAATCCGCGCCGTCCACGCGCCGAAACGCGCGTTCCGCTTCGCGCGGCACGTTCGACGCCACCAGCGCGCCGTCCGCGAAAAAGTTTCCGGCCAGGGCCCGCGGCAGCGTAGCCGCGTCCCACGGCGGCGGTTCGGCGGGCGGCGGCAGCGACGGCAGGTTGAGCGCCCGCCGCAGCGTCTCGCCCTGCTCGGCGTACAGGAGCCGCACGCGCTCCCAGTTTTCCCGGCGCTCCGCGAGCGGCGGCAGAAAACGCGACAGGCGCGCCGCGCCGTCGACGCCCCCCAGCGCCCGCGCTTCCGCGGCCAGCAGGTCGTCGAGAGGCGTTCCGGGTTTCCCCGCCGTCACGAGGAACCCCGATTCCGCGTCCGCGCCGCCCAAACGCGCGAACTGCGCCTCCGCGGCGGCGAGTTCGGCCGGCGGGCGGTACAGCGCCGTCAACGGCGTTTCGAACCGCGCGCGCGGCAACCACGCGGCCATGGCCGCGGCCGCCGCCACGAGCGCGATCCGCGCGACCCGCCGCCGCGGCGCGGGGGCGGCGGGACCGCCGCCGGTCCGTCCGGCGGGACGCCATTCACGGGGATACAGGAACAGCACGGTCGCCAACGCCGCCGCCAGACCCGCGCCGAGAAACACGGCCGCCTGCGCCAGCGCCGGCAGCGACGCGCACGCGAGCGGCACGAGCCCCGCCTCCGTGGTGGCGAAGGACACGGCGAGGTTCCGGCGGGTCGCGCGGACGTCGGCTTCGGGACGCAGCAGCCAGTGGAACGAATAGTCCACCACGAGTCCGAGCACGGTCGTGCCGAACACGATGGCCAGCAAATGGAAGGAAGGCGAAAACAGCACGAGCGCCGCGAACCCCGCGAGACCTGCGTTCGCGAGCGACAACGCGAACCAGCCGAACGCCTTCCACGTGCGGAACGCCCAAAGCACCAGACACGCCACGACCAACGCCGAAAACGCGCCCAGCCATCCGATTTCCCGGCGGCAGCGCGACGCCGTGGCGGCGGTGTGCAGCGGCACGCCGGCGGCCGCAAAGCGCACGCCGTCGCGCGCGGCCGCGCGCATGGCGGCGCGCAATCCGGAAGCGAACCGCTCCAGCGCGTCCACGTCTCCCGCGGCGGCGGAAGGCAGCGCGAACGACACGAGCACGTGCGTTTCGCCGTCGAGTTCCGCGACCAGCGCGCCGTCCTTGCGCGGCGTCCACCCCATCACCGCCGCGGGCAGCGAAGCGGCGAAGCCGGACAGCAGCCCGAACGGATCCTGGACCGGCGTGAACAGCGTCACGGGCGACGCGAAATGCTTCCGCACCGCGGCGCGCGCGATTTTCGCGCGCCCTTCGGCCGTGCGGAGGCGCTCGGCGTCGGCCGCCGAAACGACGCCGGCGCCGTTCGCGGCGTAGAACGCCAGAGTTTCGGCGAACGCGGCGCCGTCGTCCCTGTGGCGCACGGCGGCGCAAAAGCCGGCGGGCAGCGCCGCCACGAGAGCGTCGGCCGCGGCCAGCGCGGCGGTCTCCGTCGCGGCGGACGCGACGACCGACGCGCGGTCGTTGGAGCGGTTTCTCACGGAAGCCGGAACCTTCGCCGCCACGTCGCCGACCAGATCGTAGAGCGACGTCTGCACGCGCACCGGGAGAACCCGCGACAGCCCCGCCACGAGCGCCGCCAACGCCAAAGGCGTCAGCGCGCGCGCCAACGTGCGCCAGCGCGCGGTCACGGGCGAGCTTCCTTCCAGAGTCCGTGCGCGCCCTGCGCATGGCCGGAAAAGCGGATGCGCGACTCGCCGCCGTCCGCCGTTTTGAGCGTCACGCTCTCGAGCCGTTCGCCGCCGGCGAGTTCGACTTTCGCGAAAAGCCGTTTCATCGCGCCCACGGCGGGTTCGAGCGTCAGCGTCCAGCCGTCGGCCGTGTCGCACGCGCGCAAGTCGAACGCGCCGTCGAACGCATGCGCGTCGCCGGCGAGGAACGCGTCCGTCTGCCTGCGGATGCGGTCGTACTGCGGAAGCTCCTTCGCCGTTTTGCGCCGCACGCCGTCTTCGTCCGAAAAGACCATGGCGTCGCCGAGCATGCGCACTTCGGAGAAGAACGGCGATTCGACGCGCCACACGATGCCGCTGCCGGCGCAACACGACACGACGCCCGTGGACACGAGCGGCGCGGGCAATCCCGGCACGAAACGCTCGAGCGTCCAAGCGGCGTCCGCGTCCAGCGCGTGCGCGAGCACGCCGGCGCACCGCGGCACCGCCGCCTGCGCGGCGAACGCGAAAAGCGCGGCCGCCAAAACGGCGACGCGCGTCACGGCGCCGTCCTTTCCGCGACGCCGGACGCGCAAACGGCGCCGGCGACCGCGAGCGAAAACGGGAACCGGCCGCCTTCGCGCTCCACTGAAAGGGAAATCGCTTCGCCGGGACGCACGATCCGCCGGAACTTGAGTTTCCGGAACGTCGCCGTTTCGGGGTAGTCGGGAAAGGCCTGACGCGCGAAACGGCACACCGCGTGGAGCTGGGCGACGCCGGGCAGAACGGGAAATTCCGGGAAATGGCCGCGGAAACACTCGGAGTCGGGGGGAAACGCCAGCGTCGCCGACAGCGCGTCCGCGGAGACCCGCCACGCGGTGACGACGGGTTCGGCGAAACGCTCCGCGAGGACGGCGCGCACGGCGGCGGACGTCACCTTCCCCTGGGGGTTGAACGGCAATTCGCGCACGAAGCGGAAACGGCGCGGGAACGCCGCGCGCGATTCGTCCGCCATGGCCGGATCCGGACTCCCGGCGCGGTTCGCGAGCAGGTCTTCGCGGAAGCGGCGGCAGGTCTCCGCGTACGTCGACCGCGCGAGAAACTCGCGGCCTTCGGCGGAAAGCACGACCACGGCGCCGAGCCGGGCCACGGCGTCGCCGTACGCCGCCACGACGGCGCGCTCCGCAAACGGGTGCGTTTCCAGCGCACGCTCGACGTCCGGCAGCGAAACGTAGCGTTCGAGGATCTTCACGCGGCGGTCGAGCCGGCCCAGCAATTCGAAACGGCGCGGCGCGACGAACCGCGCGCCGTCGCCCATCGTCCACGGGCGCGACACGGCGTACGGGGAATCCACCTGCAGCGCGCCGCCCTCGGCGATCCGCGCGGACACGCCGTCCACCAGCGTCCATTCGGACGTCCTCGCCTGGCGCCGCCACGCGATCGTGCCGGCCTCCGTGCTGCCGTAGATTTCCAGCGGCGACACGCCCAGCGCCTCCTCCACCGCCGCCGACGTCGCCGCGCGCAACAGACTGCCCGACGTCACCACGTCCGCCACGGCGCCGCGCAGCGCGGTGAAGTCGGGATGGAGCAGCGCCTTGTCGAGAAACGACGGCGTGGTCACCAGCAAAAACACGCCGTGGCGCGCCTTTGCCGCCAACAGCTCCTCCACGGAAAGCACCACGGCGGGATCGACGGCGCAACCGGCAGCCGCGGGCGCCCGGACGCGCCACAACGCGCCGTACATGTGCTCGGGGCGAATCGTGGCGACCACGGCGTGACGCCCGCCCCAGACGTCGGGGAACGCGGCCACCAAGGCGGCGGCGTCCGACGACAGCGACGCTTCCGTGCGCACGATCGGCTTGGACGCGCCGGTCGAGCCGGACGTGCCGAACAGGACGTCAGCCATGCAGAGCCCTCCGGCGGTACAGCCATTCGCCCAGCAAAACGACGCCCGTCATGCAATAGGAAAGGCATCCGTTCCAGGCGACCCACGCTTCGCGGGACGCGAACACCGTGGCCACGGCGATGCAAAGATTGAGCGAAAGCACGCCCGTCCAGAGTTTCGTCACGCTCCGGCAATACCGCACGGCGCGCTCGTCGAGTTCGCGTCCCATCTTGCGCGCGATGCGCTCCACCAGCGGCGTGCCGCGCAACGACAGCGCGAACGCCGACAACGGCAGCAGCGTCATCACCACCGGATAGAAGCGGAGCCACCGGCTGGCCTTGAGCGCGTACAGCGCCCACACGACGCCCAGCGAAAAGGCGATGCGCAATCCGATTTTGGCGGCGCGGCGCATCCCCTCAGGCCTGCTGCTCGGACATCAGCTTCGCCACGACGTCGGCGACGTCGCCCAACGTGCGGATCTGCTTGAAATCTTCGGCCTTCACCTTGAGGCCCGTCATGTTCTGCAGCCGCACCACGAGATCCACGGCGTCGATGCTGTCCAGATCCAAATCTTCGAACAAACGGGTTTCCGGCGCGAGCGCGGCCCGGTCGCATTCGAATTCGGCGACCAGCACGTCGGCGATGGCGTTCAGGATTTCTTCACGGGATTTCATGCGTTCTCCTCCAAGGCGATGCCGGCGTTTGCGGCGATGAAAGCCGCCAGCGAACCGACGCTGCGGAAATGGATTTTGTTCTCGTCCGAATTGGCCTTGAATTTCACCTGGTATTTCTTGCGCAACGCCGCGCCGATCTCCAACGCGTCGATCGAATCCAGCCCGACGCCCTCGCCGAACAGCGGGACGTCCGCCGGCAAATCGGCTGCCGTGAGACCGTCCACTTCGACGGACGACAAAATGACCTGGCGGATTTCGTCTTCCAACTCGCTTCGTTTCATCGCTTCGCACTCCTTCGCTTTGGCGCCGTATTTTACCACAACGGCGTCCGGAAAAAAAGCGAAACCCGTCGATTCGGAAAACCGGGCAATTCGGAAAACCGGGCGCGCGCATTGTGCGGCGCCGGAACATTTGCTATACTGTGCGGCATGAACACGAAAACCGTTTGCTGCATTCTTTCCGCCGCGGCGCTCGCCTGCGGGTGCGCCACTTCCGCGCCTTCCGGCGCCCGTTCCATCCACGGCTTCCACAAGCACGTGGGCGGGCTGGACGAAACGGACTTCCGGTGCCGCGTCGACAAGGGCAGATTCTTCTTCTCCTTCGACGTGAAGGACGAGCACGTGAGCCCGGCAACCGAAATCAAGCATCCGCTGGACATCGCCAACGGCGACCGCGTCGAGGTGTACTTCGTGCCCGACAAGGACATGAAAACCGGCTACCGCTGCGCGGAAATCGACTGCGACGGCCGCGTGTTGAGCTACAGCGTGAGCCCCGTCAAGCCGGACGGCTCCAAGGACTACGACTGGTTCTGGAAGTTCAAGACGCTGAAGACGGACGCGAAGCGCACGCCGCAGGGCTACCGCGTCGACGGCTCGGTGGAGGTCGCCGAACTCGAGACCTTCGGCGTGGACGCCGCGGACTTCCACCTGGGCGTGTTCCGCGCCGATTTGAGCAAGCCGGGCAAACTGGCCGCCTGGTGTTCCGCCGTGGAGCCCAAGGGCCCGCCGAACTTCCACCAGCCGGCGATGCTCTTCCGGTTCACGGCCGGGAAGAACGCCGACTGACGGGCCGCTTCCCGAACCAGAAGGACGCGGGCTTGGAAAGGCCGCGACCTTCCACGTAGTTGTACAGCGCGAGTTCGAGCGCCTTGCCGATGCGGTCCCAGTCGGGCGCGCCCGGCTCGCGGAACGGGATTTCGTTCAGCGCGAACCGCGGCTTCTCCGGCGGGCGTTTCCAGTCGGGCGTTTCGATGCCGAACTTCGCCGGATCGCGCGCCACGGGCGAATGCACCGTGAGCGCGAAGCGGTGGAAGAACGCGCTTTGCACGAGACCCGCGCGGAACAGGTCGCGCACCCACGCGAGCGCGCCGCGCGCTTCGCGTTCCGTCTCCGTGGGAAAGGCGTACATGAGATACGCGTGCGCCATGATCCCGGCGGACGCGAACGCCTCCAGCGCCGCCCGCGCGCTCTTGCGCGTGATGCCTTTGTTCATCAGCTTGAGCAGGCGGTCGTTCGCGCATTCGAGTCCGCCGGACACGGCGATGCATCCGGCCCGCGCCATGAGCCGCGCGAGCGCGGGCGTGAACGCGGCGTCGAAACGCACGTTGCCCCACCACGAGCATTTGAACTTGCGGCGGACGATTTCGCGCGAAAGGCCCGCCACCAGCGCGGGCGGCATCGCTTCGTCCGTGAAATGGAAATTCGCCTCGCCCGTTTCGCGAGCCAGCGCCTCCAGCGCGTCCGCCACCGTTTCGGCGCGCGGCATCCGGAAGCATTTCACGTATTCGAGGTTCACGTCGCAGAACGCGCATTTGTGCCAATAGCAGCCGCGCGCGAGCTGCACCTTGAGCCAGCGCCCCGTGGACCACAGCCGGTGCATGGGATTCGCGCTTTCCGGCAGATCCAGGTACCGCGACAGGTCGATTCCGCGGTAGCTGGGCTTCACGAACGGCGGCGCTTCGCGGCCGGCGGCCTCGCGCGGCGCGGCGCCCCAGGCGACGAGCCGGTCCAGCAGGGGGCCGTAGCCCTCGTCGAAAAGGATCGCGTCGAAGAAACGGCGCGGCCGCCCGTCCGTCATGTCGCGCAGTTCCGTGTTCACGTAGCCGCCGCCCAGTGCGATGCGCGCCTCCGGCAGTCGCCTGCGGATTGCGGCGGCGATCCGGAACGCGCCCAGCAGCGTGCCCGGAAACGGACACGTCACGCCGAACGCGGGAACGTGCGCGCCCAGTTCGTCCAGCAGCGCGTCCACGCGCGCTTCCAGCAGGCGGTCGACCGGCGAACGCCGGCGCAGCCGCTTGAGCAGCGCGCCGAAGTCCGGCAACGCCGCGCAGAGTTTTTCCGCGTAGCGCGAAAAGCCGAAGTCGGGATCGACTTCGTCGCGGATGCGCAGCGCGAGATCGTCGACGTACCGCGTCACCTCCTCCTTCGCTTCGGGCGGCAAATGGCGGTTCTGCAGGATCTCGATCGCCTCGTCCGTGAAGTCGTCTCCCCAGACGCGCAGCGCGTCCAGCGCGACTTCCAGACTCAAATCGCGCTGCATCACGGAAACGCCGTTCGCCTCGAGCCAGCCCGCGAGCGCCGGCGTGGCGGCATACGGCGCGTTGAGCTGCACGAACGGCGGCGTGATCAGCACGACGTCCGGCGGTTTCTCGGCGGACGGCGCGTTCACGCCCGCGCCCTTTCCAGCGCCAAGGACGCCAACGCCATCCCGAACGCGGCCGTGACGGGCATGACCGAACCGCGCGCCGGCGCGTCCAGCGGCGGTTCCGCCGAATGGACGCAGACGAATTCCGGCGCCGGGCCGAGACCGTCCTTTTTGAACCGGCGGCGCAACGCGCGCGCCAGGCCGTCGCCAGCGACCTTCGAGAACGGCGACACGCGCACCTGCGTGGGATCCACGCGCAGCGCGGCGCCCATGGACGCGAAAACGGGCACGCCCGCCGCCGCCGCCGCGCGGACGAGCGCGGCCTTCTCGGCCACGGAATCGATGGCGTCCACCACGCAGTCGAAATCGCGGAGCTCGACGCCGGCGGCACCTTCGGCCGTCCACCGCGCGGCCACCGCCGCCACGTCCGCCGCGGGACGCACCTCCGCGAGGCGCTCCTTGAGCGCGTCCACCTTCCGCCGCCCCACGGTGCGCGCCGTGGCGGGCAGCTGGCGGTTCGCGTTCGACGGCTGGACGACGTCGTCGTCGACGATCGTGAGATGGCCGAGCCCGGTGCGCACGAGCGCTTCGGCGCACCAGCTTCCGACGCCGCCCACGCCCACGAGCAGGACGCGCATGCGCGCGAGCCGCGCCATCGCGTCTTCGCCCAGCAGCGCCGCGCTGCGCTCAAGCTCGGGCGCCACGGTCAATCCTCGGCTTTCGCGTAGCGGAGAAGCTCTTCGAAGCGGCCGATGCGCTGCGTGCAGCGGCGGCCGTCGTCCCGGCCGAACCCGTAGGTGCAGAACGCGGACTTGACGCCGGCGTTTTCGGCGCAGGCGAGATCCGTCCAGTTGTCGCCCACCATCCAGTCGCGGGACGACAGCCGGTGCCCGCCCATGCGGTTCGCCGCCCAGCGCAGCGGCAGGTCGGACGGCTTCATTTCGGGGCAGTCGCCGCCGCCCACCACGGCGTCGCCGAAATGGCGCGCGATGCCGAAGTGGTCCAGGATGACGCGCGTCATGTCGCCTGGCTTGTTCGTGACGACGCCGAGCTTCCAGCCGCGGTCGCGCAGCTCCGCGAGCGTGCGCGCGACGCCGGGGTAGAGCGTCGTGGTGTCGAGCAGATGCGCGCGGTAGTTCTTCAGGTGCAGCGGCAGCAGCTCGTCCACGCGGTCCGCCGCCTCGGGAATCGCGGTGGCCATCAGATGGCGAACGCCGTTTCCGATGGCGGGTATCACGCTTTCCACGGGCACCTCCGCGAGACCGAGCTCCCGGCGCGTGGCGTTCACGGCGAGCGCGAGATCCGTCTTCGAATCCACGAGCGTGCCGTCCATGTCGAAAAACATCGCGTTCACGGGAGGCCTCCTCAACGGATCTTCACCAGCAGCACGAACAGCAACGGCGTCAAAAACGCCTGCAGCAGCACGAAGCGCATCAGCACCTGCGCGTTCGACCACTTGAGCTGGCGCTTGCAGTGGTCGTGCAGCGGGAAGCGGACGCCGTGCAGCAGTTTCACCAGCGGGGACTCCTTCTCGGCCAGTTCCGGCGGCAGCATGCTGGGCGGGCGCACTTCGAGTCCGAACTTGCGCAACAGCCGGAGCAGCACGAGCTTGCCGAGCCCCGCGCCGCCGTTCACGAGCACCACGGGCGCCAGCGCGAACACGAGGAACGGATTGCCGGTGACGAGCACGCCGCAGCCGACGAGCATCCCCAGGAAGCGGCTGCCGGCGTCGCCCATCAGCACCTTCGACGGCTCCGCGTTCCACCACAGGTAGCCGGCGACGCCGCCGCCCACCGTCATGAGCAGAATCGCCCAGCGCGCCGCCGTGGCGTGGAACGGCACGTTGAGGTATTTCGCCACGGGCGCGTAGCCGATCACCAGGTACAGGAACGTCGCCATCACGATCAGCGTGATCAGCGTGAGCGAACCGGCCAGCCCGTCCACGCCGTCCGAGCAGTTGGTGGCGTTCATCGTGAACCACAGCAGAAACGCCGCCGCCGGCACGTACAGATACCACGGCACGGTCCACACGCCCTTGACGAACGGCAGCCAGATCTCGCTGCCGTGGCCGGTCCACAGGAAAAACGCCGCGCCCAACGACACCGCGAGGTCGAACAGCCCCTTCTTGAGCTGGCCCCAGGGCTGTTCGGAAGCGTCGTCCGCGAAGCCGCACGACATGGCGAAGTACAGGAAAAGCAGCACGCCCAGGTCCTGGATGGAAAGCGGCATCGCCAGGATGACCGCGGGCAACGTGGCGAGCGTCACGAAAAATCCGCCGCCCGTGGGCTTGCCGGCGCTTTGCATGCCGTCCTTGCCCAAAATGGCCTTGCCGTGGTCGTGCGGCAGCATGCGCCATATCTTCGGCAGGAAGCCCCACACGCAAAACGCCGCCATCAGCGTGCCGAGGGCGAGCAGCATCGCGTGGGACCGCAGCAGACGAAACGGACCCCAGCAGGTTTCAAGCGCGAACGAAAGCCAATAGAGCATGGATCATTTCTCCTGGAAAACGTAAAAGGTGGTGATGCGGGGACGAAGCGCCAGCGCGGACTTGAGCACGGACACGGGCGCGTCCGCGGGCGCGAAGAGGAACGCCACCGCGATTTTGGAGGCCTGCTGGCCGCCCTTCTTCATCAGCGCGGGGACTTCCGCCCAATCCGCGAACGCCGTCTCGTGCGGAATCAGCGCGGGATCGTCCCCGTCGCCGCTCCAGTCCTCTTCGATGAGCGTGAACGTCTTCTTCCACGAGCCGTCGGCCGCGCGCGCGAAGCGGATTTCGAACGGCTGGAAAATGCGCCCTTCCCGCTTGCGCCATTTCTCCTCGGGCAGAAACGCGCCGTAGTAGAACTCGCCGTCGGCGAAGCCGTTCATCTTCAGCGCGCCGCCGTCGAGCAGCTTGAACGCCCGCGCGCAGGCGACGGCGCGCGCCAACGTCACGTCGTTGGAAAACGCAAGCCGCACGTAGGCGTCGCGCCCCGCGCACGCCGTGCGGAGCGCGGCGATTTCCGCGGCGAGATCGGTCCCGGCGCCCAGCGTCACGACGCGCTCCGCCACGCGCGGCGCCGCCCGCCAGGAAAGCACCAGCTCGAACAGCTCGCCCGGCTTCCACGCCGTCTTCGGACGGAACCGCCCGTACACGGCGGACTGCTCGTGCCGGCCGTCCAGCTGCAGCAGCGATTCGTTGTGCGAATACGCGGAGAAAAACGAAAAGCCGCGCGCCGGCTCCGCGCCGCCCGCGTACAAAAGCGCCGTTTTGGAAAGCGGCGGCAGAGCGGCCGCGCGCGAATCCACGAGATGCTCCCAATAGGGTTTCGCTTCCTTCTCGCCCGCGCGCCGGACGGAAAGCGACACCGGCTCGCCCTGCGGCCAGAGCCGCACGGCGCGCTCGCTCACCGCGCGGCCGCGCGGAAGCCCCGCCTTTTCGAGGGCCGCGGCCAGCTCGCCGACGTCCGCCGGCAGCACGAAGAGCGATTCGTAGGCGCGGTCCCACGCGGAATCGATCGCGAAGAACTCCACCGTTTCCTCCGCCTTGAGTCCGGTCGCCTCGGCGAGGATCGTGGCCGTGCGGGCCGCGGCGTCGACGACGAACCCGGCCGGCGCCTTGTGCGACGCCTTCCATTGCGCGACGCCGTTCGTGTTCGCGCCGTGCCACGCGCCGGGCGCGGGCTCGGCGAACGCGGCGGCGGCAAGAAGGAAAACGCAGGCGACGGCGGATTTGCGCATGGTCAGTCCTCCAAACGGAAAAGTTCGCTTTGCCAGCCCGCGGCGCGGGCGCCCTCGACGTTCGCGGCGTTGTCGTCCAGGAAAAGCAGACGCTCCGGCGGAAGCCCCATGCGGGACGCCGCGACGTCGAAGATCATCCTGTCCGGCTTGCCGATCCGCTCGATCCCGCTCACCACCTCGGCGTCCAGCAGCTCGCGGAAGGCGGCGGCGTTTTCGGCGTAGCGGTTGCGGTAGAACTCCTCGTGCATGTTCGTCAGCACGCCCAGCCGCTTGCCGTCCGCCTTGAGCTGGCGCATGAAATCGAGCGTCTCGGGCACGAGGTTCTGCCACCCGCGCTGTTCTTCGTCCACCAACGCGGCGATTTGCGCGCCGGAAACGGCGACGCCCGCCTCGGCGAAAACGCGCGCGAACATTTCGGCGCACGTCATCTCGCCCACGTCGTAGGCGCGGCGCCAGCGCGCGAAACCTTCGGCCAGCCGCGCGCGGGGAAGTCCGCACGCTTCGGCGCTGTCGTAAAGCCGCCAGCCGGCTCCCGGCGCGCGCGCGATCACGCCGCCGTAGTCGAACACCACGCCCTGGGCCGACGCGGCGCGGTGCCGCCAATTCTCCCAGAACGCAGTCATGTCAGAACGCGGTTTCGCCGGCGGCGATCTGCTTCGTGACGGACTTGGTGCCGTCGGGGGAGATCACCGTGAGCGCAAGGGGACGATCCGTCTTCACCGTGCCGGAAAAGTTCTTGGCGTCCTTCACGTCGCACGCCAGCGTGAGCGACCCGCCGTTGAACGGCAGATCGGACACGCCCTGGCGGCCCAATTCGGAAAGGTGCCACGTGACGCGGTTTTCCAGCGCGTTCACGTCGACGCCGAGCACGTCCTCCACGAGCATCACGAACGGGCCGAGGCCGCCCCAGCCGACGAAATCGCGGCGGCACTGCTCGCCGAGTTTGGCGGTGGAAGGCGCCGCGTTGTCCGGACTGTAGCATTCCCAGATGGAATCGTAGTCCTTCGTGCCGAGAAGTTCGGCCATGCAGGCAAGGTGCTTCTTGGCGACGTCGCGGGCGAGCGCGCGGTGGCCGCGCGCGCGGAGGCCGTTCACGATCATGTAGTTCGTGGGCGGCCAGACGCCGCCGAGCCAGTAGCCGCCCTTCGGATCGTAGTTCGGGTCGTCGCGGGAAAGCGTGGGCACCGGGTGGCGCGCGCCGAACGTGGCGGGGTTCGTCATGTGCGCGGCGAGCTTCGCGACCTGCGCGTCGTTCGCGACGCCGGACACGATCGCCCAGAAGGCGGCCGCCGTCTTCACGGCGAGCTTGTTGTTCGTCTCGACGTACACGTCGTGGTAGAATCCCGTCTTTTCGCACCACATGAGCTTGTTGATCTTCTGCGACAGCTCGTCCGCCTCGGCGCGCCATTTCGGGGCTTCCCCCTTCTTGCCGATCTGCTCGGCGATGTCGGCGAGGCAACGGGCCGCCAGCACCTGCTGACAGCAGAGGTCCACGAAACACACGTCGCTGCCTTTGAGATCCTCGGCGAAATAGCCGGAGCGCGGCGAGTTGTCCATGCCGCTCGAACCCGTGTCCTCGAACCAGTAGAGGCCGTTCGTCTTGCGCGTGCGGTGCGCCTTCGTCCACTTCCACAGGCGCGACGAAACGTCGTACGCCTTCGCGAGGCGCGACTTGTCGCCCGTGCGGCGGGCGTAGAGCCACTCCACCCAGGCGTACAGCGGCGGGTTGATGCGCCCTTCCCACGCGGGCTTGCGCGTCTCGTACACGTAGGCCATCGACACGAACCCGTCCGGCGACTGCATCTTGTAGAGGTTGTTCAGGTTGCCGAGGCCGTTCAGGTTTTCCGGCGTGTAGCCCGCGTAAAGCGCCATCAGGCAGGAGTCCCACTGCCAGATGATGCCGGCCTTGGGCATGCAGACGATTTGGCGGTCCCAATTGCCGCCGAGTTCCTCCATGTGGTTGCGCGCGTATCCGAGCGCGCGGTCGCGCAGCGCGATCCATTCGGGGTGGGAGTCGAGCGTGACGCGCACGTCGTGCGCGCCCGGCGCGCGCGTTTCCGCGCCGAACGCGGCCGCCGCCAGCGCCGCCGCGAATGTCGTCCATAAAAGTTTCATGTGCCTGTTTCCTTCTTCGGCAATCGGATACCCGTTGCGTGAATGACGTTTTCGTGCCGGATTATACCACAAAACGCGCAACGAGCGCAACCGAACCTTCGGGCTGGAATGTTTGAGGCGAGGTCAGGAGATGCCGGAACGGCGGCGGATTGCGGTGGCGAAACGCTTCGCGCGCGAACGTTCATGCCTGCAACTTGCGGCAAGTTGCAGGCAAGGAGAACTCCAGATCACTTCGCCACGGGAACGAGATAGTGCCAAGACGCGGAATCGTAGCGGACGCGCGTGTCCGCCCAATGCCACAGTTCCATGTCGAAGCGGATCGACTCGTTGAACGGAATCGCGTCCAGCACGCGCGCGCGGAAGTTCACCGAGTAGCCGCCGTAGGCCGCTCCGTCGCCGTTGCCGTCGCCGCAAGGCTGCGTGACGAACGGATGCGAGAACGGCGCGTGCTGGCACCAGGCGTAACAGAAGAAGTCTTCGGTGCCGGTGCCGATGTAGGAAGGTTCCGCCTCGCCGTCGACCCAAACCTTCTCGTCCCCCTCTCCCCACCAGCAGCGCGCGGGATTGTCGACGGTGACGGACGTGCCGACGACGAGACCCCGTCCCTTCAGGTCTTCAAACGCGACGTCGTACGGCAGGCCTTGCTTGCGCGTCGGCACGTCGGGACGCGAAACGCAGGTCGCTCCGAAGTGCATCGACCGCGCGTCCCACGAATAGTCGCCCTTCACGACCTTCGTCTCCTTCACCACCACCGCACGGTCGCCCGTGTTGACGAGCGTCAGTTCGCACGCCACCGCAAACGGCATCACCCAGCGGCTGGACATCACCCATTTGTCCGTCACGGCCGTGAACCGCGTCCGCTGGAGGTCGCATCCCCAGATTCCCGTGTTGAAAAACTCGCCGACCGGCATCTTCACCGTCGTCTTGCCGTCGAACGCGAGCTGGATCTCCACGTCGCGCACGTTGCCCTCTTCTTCGCCCCACATGAAAACGGACTCGTCGCGCGGGCACACCGTCTTCATCTGCAGGTAGCGAACCGCGCCAGGCCCCGCGAAAGACAAGGTCTTCCGCTCGCCCGGCTGCAGCTTTCCGTCGAAGGTCTTCGTCTCGCCCGGCGGCACCGGCTCGTCCGCCTGCGCAAGGTTCGCGTTCACCGCCGCGATCTTCTTCGCCGCGGCGGACATCACCTCCCTCGAAGCGCTCTCGACCGCCGTTCCGGTCGGCCACGTGCGCGTCTCGAAGTTGTAGTAGAACATGGTCTTCGGATTCGGCACCACGGCCGTCACCTT
>JAKSOX010000032.1 GCA_024405335.1 Kiritimatiellia bacterium | reverse complement strand
ACGTCGATCATCGGCGTCATGTCGAGCTGCGGATTCTCTTGCGGTTTGCGCGCCATCTTGGTCTACGCCACGGGTGGGATTAGGCCATTTCGGCGACGGCTTCTTCGCCGCCGCCCTCGACGGACACGTTGCGCAGTCCGTTCAGGAGTTCCATCGTCACGGCCGTCATGCGGAGGATGAGGCGGTTGGCGTTGTTGCGCAGCGAATAGAACACGGTGATCGTGGGGATGGACACGATCAGGCCGCCGGCCGTGGTCCACAGGGCCTGGCCGATGGAGTTCGCGAGCATCGAGACGTCGCCGGCGCCGCCGGAGGCCAACGACTCGAACGTCAGGATCATGCCTTGCACCGTGCCGAGCAGGCCGAGCGACGGACCCAGGTTGGAACACACCGAAATCCAGGTGAGGCGCTGCATCAGCTTTTCGGTTTCGAGGTCGGCCGCGGCGTTCACCGCTTCCTGGATCACGTCGAAGCCCTCCTCCACGTGCTGGAACGCCGCCGCGAGGATGTTCGACATCGCCGAGGGCTCGCTTTCGCACGCCTGGAGCGCCGCCATCACGTCGCCTTCCGCCATCGCGTTCTGGACGTTGTTGATGAGCGTCTGCGGCATCAGCTTCTGGGGCTTCACGAGCACCCAGCAGTCGACCGCGAAGTAGATGCCCGCGATGCCGTCGCCGAACAGCGCGAACCACAGGAGCATGCCCACCACGCCGGAACCGAAGACGATGGAGTAGAATCCGCCGCCGCCTTTGCTTTCCTGCTTTTGGGTGTTCGTCTCGACGGCGTTGCCCTCGGCGTCCACCATGTCCTGGGCGAACGTCGCCGTCAGGGGCGCAACCGCGCACCCGAGCAGAACCATCGCCGCCATCGTCGCTTTTCTCATCTTTTTCATCGTCATCTTTTTGTCCTCGGTTTATGATCTTCGAACTTCAAACTTGAACGTCAAAATCACTTCCCCGCCCACGGGGAATTCGCGTGCTCCTTCTTGAGCGTGGACCGCATCATGTCGGCGCGCGCCGCCTGGCCCATCTTCTCGAAGCACTTCGCCGCCTTGTACAGGGCCTCGGGACGGACTTCGTCGCACACGGGCTTGTCGGTGTACAGCAGCACCACGCGCAGGTAGCCCTCGGTCAGCGCGAGCTTGACGTTTTCGGCCGATTCGCCGCCGTTGGCGAGAATGAGGTCGCCGCGCATGATCAGCGCGGACCCGCTTGCGAAGCGGTCGCCGGAGGTCGCGGCCTTGGCGAGCGCCGACTCGAGCGTGGACTTCTTGTTCAGCAGCAGCAGCGCCTTCCAGTAGGACGGCGCGAGTTCGCCCTTCCACGCGGCCTTGGAATCGGCGTCGATGATCGGCTTGCACACGTCCAGCGCCTTTTCGGCGTTGTTCGCGGAAAGGTACGCTTCGGCGAGATAGCGCGAGGCGCCCAGATCCCACTGCAGGTGCGCGTATTCCTTGGCGATGCGCTCGAAGTACTTGATCGCGCTCGCGCCCGCGCCGCGCTGCACCTGGCCCACGGCGTTGTCCCAGCCCTGCGGCTTGTCGACGATCAGCTCTTCGACGTCGCCCGCCTTGATCACCACGTCCAGCACGGTGCCGCCCTTTTTCTGGGCGATGGAATACGCCTTCTGCTTGTTGCTCCACTTGATGGCGCCCTTCTGCACGCCGTTGGCCGTGCGGATAGAACCCATGATTCCGTTCGCCGCGGGCGCCGCCCAGGCGCTCGCCGCCACCACCAACACCATCGCCGTCAACGTCGTTTTCTTCATGTGCATCTCCTGCGTTTAAATCCAGTGGAAATCCGCGTACCGGCTCATTCTTCCTTGGCGGCTTCTTCCGCCTTGGGCGTCTCCTCGGCCTTTGACGCCTCTTCCGCCTTGGGGGCTTCCGCCGCTTCGTCCTCCGCGCCGGGCACGGGTTCGTCCTCCGGCACGTCGTTCGCCGCCGCCGGTTCTTCCGGCTTCTTTTCGCCGCCGACTTCGGCCTTGGCCTGGTTCATGGCGTTCAGCACGGCCGTCTTGCGCTTGCCCTCCGGGAAGAGTTCCAGGTACTTTTCGCCGTAGCGGATCACGTTGTCCGCCACGTCCGCGCCGAGCTTCGCCATCAGCGGCAGCAGCGTGCCGTAGCAGCGCTCGAGGTTCGCGAGCTCCTGCGCCGTCATCTTGCCGGCGGGATGCTCGTCCGTGGGTTCGTGGGACATCAGGAACGCCTGGAAGCCGCCGGCCGCGCTGCGGCAGGACTCGAGCGCCTCGTCCTTGAGGCCCATGCTCTCCTCGGCGGTCATCTTGTCCACCAGCACGTCCGCGGACATGAGCGCGAGTTCGTCTTCGCGTTCGGGCTTGTAGCCGCGCACTTTCTTGATCGCGCCGATCGCCTGGTTGAAGTACTTGCGGCGCAGGTCGTTGTCCTTCTCCTTCTTGCCCTGCTCGGAGGCGACTTCGATGAGCATCGTGTACGCGTCGATCACCATCGCCGTCTTGGAGTAGTTGTCGATGAACTCCTGGATGGCCTCGAGCGCCTCCGCGTGGCGGCCGCTCTTGAAGAGGCACTTGGCCTGGCCGAGCAGCGCGCGCGAAACCACGTAGGTCGCGTTCGTCTTGTCCTTGGAAAGGTCCAGCACCTTCTGGTAGGCCTGCTTGGCGACGTCCCAGCTGCGCGCTTCGAGGAGCGCTTCGCCCGCCTGGAGGAACTGGCCCGAGGTGTAGTTGCCGGCCGTCTTGAGCATCTGCTCGTACTGCTCGACGCCTTCGCGGCGCATGCCCATGTCGATGAGCGCCTTCGCCAGCCGCGGCACGGAGTTCTTCGCTTCGTCGGAATCCGGGAAGTCCTTCTGCAGCTTCGCCAGCGTCTCCTTGGCCTTTTCGGTGTTTTGCTGCGCCGTGAAGATGGTGCTCATCTTCACGTACGCCTGCGGCGCGAAACGGCCCTGCGGATTGTCCTTCAGGTACGCTTCGAACGCCGCGACCGCGCGCTCGCGGTAGGTGTCGATCGTCCAATTGCCCACGGGGTAGGTCATGCGCTGCCAGCATTCGCCCTGGAGGTACTGCGCGATTTCCTTGTTCTTCGCGATCTTCTCCTTGTCCGCGCGGGAGGTCATCTTCGAGGCGATGGCCTTGTCGCTGTCGACCACCACGGACTGGAAGTCCTTGATCGCCTTCACGATGCTGATCGCCGCCGCCTTCTTCTGCTGCGCGACTTCGACCTCGTTCGTGGCGGACCCCTCTTCGGCGTCGAGCTTCTTGAAGAGCTCGAATCCCTGCTTCTGCTGGATGTTCGCGAGCTGGATGTTCGACGCGATGCGGTTCATCGGCTTCGAGGAGCTGTTGGCGAACTTGCGCAGCCAGTAAAGCTGCTTGTCGACTTCGCCGAGTTTTTCGTAGCAGATGGACAGCAGCTGCAGCGCCGCCGCGTAGTGCGTGGAGTTCGTGTAGTTCGAAGCGATCACCTTGTAGTAGCGGATGGCGCCTTCGTAGTCCTCGTTCTTGCGCGCGCCTTCCGCGAGCGAGAGCGCCAGCTGCGGCGCCTGGTAGTGCGACTTGTAGCAGCGGAAGTAGGTGTCGTAGAGGCGCTGGCTCTGCGCCAGGGAACCCACGTCGTGCTCGCGCGAGGCGAAGCGCACCGTGTTGTCGCCCGCGCGGCGGACGATTTCGGGATCCTTGTGGCCGGAGAAGCGCTCGGCGAGATAGCCCTCCACGGCGTCGCAGTAGGTGCGGTGCTCGGCCTTCTCGGTGCCGTTGGTGTCGGCCGCCTTCCAGAGCTCGAAATAGGATTCGGCGAGGTTCGCCACCGCGCCCACGGAATCAAGCGCCTCCGGGAAGGTCGCCAGCACTTCGAGGTAGAGCTTGATCGCGGTGGGGTAGTCGCGCTCCATGAACGCGTCGTAGGCGTTGCGGAACTGCATCTGCTGCACCTTGGCCATCTGCTCGGGCGTGACCTGCTTCTTGATCGCCTTCTTGTAGCGCTCGAGCGTGAACGCCTCGATCTTGTCCGCCAGCTCGCCGGCCGCGACGGCCCAGGTGGATTCGGGGTACTTGATGAACACGTTCAGCGCGTGGTTGTAGGCGCCCATGCCGTTGCGGCTGCCGCCCGCGCGCGCGCCGAAAAGCGCGTCCTTGATTTTGTTCTCGTCCGGCTTGGCGGCTTCGATTTCCTTCTGCACGTCGTCCCACAGGAGCTTCGCGAGCAAATAGCGGCACTGCGGCATCGGCGAAAGCCGCAGCAGGCCTTCCTTGCCTTCCGGGTCGAGCTCCTTGAGCTGCGCGTGGATGTCCGAGAGCTGCGGCATGAATTCGTTCACCAGCTCCTGCGCGCGGTCGACCTTGCCGCGGAGCATTTCGCAGTGCGCCTTCATGGCCACCGCGCGGCCGAACACGATGATCAGGTCCTGCTTCCACAGCAGCTTGTCCGCCAGCTTGTTCGCGCGCTTGACGTAGGACTCCTTCTTCTTCGCGTCCTTCTCTTCGCCCGCGAGGGAAAGGAGGAGTTCCACGTTCTCCATCGCGAACATGCACCACACGTTGTCCTCCATCTGCAGCAGCAGCATGGAGTCGTAGATCTTCGCGGCCTCCTCGAATTTCTTGGAACCCTTGAGGATTTGGATCCAGGAATACGCCGCCGTCTGGTAGAAGCTCATCAGCTCGGGCGTGGGCTTCGGAACGGCCTGGAAGAATTCGTTGTAGAGCGCGGAGCACTTCTCCATGTTGCGCCGCGAGTAGTAGGCGTTGGCCATCTCGACTTTGAGGCCCCAGTATTCGGGGGAACCCTTCTTCATCTTGTCGACGATCGCCTGGACCTTGTCGAAGTGGCCGAGGCGCAATTCGCCCTTCTGCTCGAGCACCGCGAGCTGCGCGGCCATGAGCGGATACGCCTTCTTCGCGCGCTCGATCACGGGCGCCGCCAGGTCGGGCATGCTGATGTCGATCAGGCCGCCGATGAACGCGGCCTCGTCGTCCATCGCGCGCTTGAGCTTGGGGTCGATCTGGGGCCCCTGGTCCTCCTGCGACTTCTTGCGCGAGGCCATCGCCCCGCCGCCGGCGTTGGGGTCGATCTCCTCGACTTTCACGTCTTCGTCCGCAAACGAAACGAGAGACGCCGCCGCGCACAGGAGCGCCAACGGCAACAAAATCTTGCTTGGACAAAATCTCATGCGCAAGAGTATAGCCCATTGCGGAGACGTTTGGCAAGCAAAAATTTCGCCATGCCCGCAAAAGATTGAACGCGCGAACGCCGCCGACCGTTCATTTTTTCGCACCCCCTCCAACGGGGAGGGCGCCCCCGTCGGCGGCAATAGGCGGCGGGCGCGGCGGCCGGTGCAATTTCAAAGACTGGAAGCGCAGAGCGCGGCGGCGAGGGCGTTCATCGCCAGGCAGTTGCGGCGAAAGTCGTGCGCGGCCGCCGGAGTGCGTCTCATCGCCAACGAGGGAATCGGCGGCGCGGCGACCTGCGATACGATCGCCAGTCGCCCGGCGGCGATTTCCCGGCTGTCTTCGGCCGAGGGATCGTAACGCGGCGGCAGCGCATGCGGCAAAGTCTTGACGAACCGCGCCTTGGGCTCGGCCTTGAGACGGCGAAGCAGCTCCTTTTCGCCCGGCGAGAGAAAGCCCGACACTATCACCCGCCCGCGACGCGCCTGCTCGACCAGATCGGCGATGGCCGGCTCGTGCTCGGCAACGGTCTTTTTGAGCGTGAGCCGTGCATGGAGCTTGAAAGGGGAGCCGAGCAAAGTCGCCTCGCCAATCACCGAAACCACGGCCGGCGGCGTCATCGGCAACGACACCCGGCGACACTCGAAAAGATCGGGATGGCGCCGTTTCCAAAGCGCACGGTCGGGGTTGAGCCGAATGTAATGGCGAATCGCCGCCAATTGCCGGCCGTCAAAGGAAAGATCGAGCCACGGCGAGCGCTCGAAGAGAACGGGAACGGACGGGGACTGCGCCCCCGAAACCCCCGCCTCGCCAACCGCCCCGGCCAGCACCTCGCTCGCGGCCGCGTCGGAAAGCCCCGCGGCCTTCGCGGCCGACCAGGCCGCTTTGCGGGCCGCCGTGGCCTCGCGCACGAGCCCGGCCATGAACTCGGCGCGTTTTTTCATCAGCGCCTTGAGCCGCGCCTTCTCTTCGCGAGGCAATTGGCGATACTCTTCAAGCGGCAAAGGCCGTAACGCCGCAACCTTCGCGGCGCCCGCAGGGGTTTCGGGGGCTGGCACTGTGCCGCCGGGGGTTGTGGTGGCGGGCCTCGCGGCGCCCGCGGGGGTTTCGGCGGCGGGCCTCGCGGCGCCAGCGGGGGTTTCGGGGGCGGGCACTGTGCCACCGGGGGTTTCGGGGGCTGGCCCCCGTCCGTCCCGCGCCTTGAGCCGCGCCGCCGCCGCTTCGATTGCGTCAAGCAGCCGATGGGTGGCGAAAAGCGGGCTGGCCGCCGCATCACGCGAGCAGTCGAGGATCAGCACGAAATGAAAGTGATCGGGCATGATGATGAAATCGCTCACCGCCCAGGCCGCATTCACCAAGTGAAGCGAATTAAGCCCCGCCCACACGATCTCGCCCAGCCGCGTGAGCGCAGGCCGCGTTCCGTCGCCGCCCAGCGTGGAGAGCAGCTCCCTCCGCCCCGCAACCACCACCGTCACGAAGAAGAACTGCAACCCCTCGCGGCTGAAACCAAGCTTCATGCCTTTCGCCCGCCGCTTCTCCATTCAGCCGCCCCACGCTTCCGGAGCGTGGCGGCTTATTTGTCGTTGACGGTGGTCCGGAAGAAGGCCTCGCTCGGAAGCACGTCCGGCTCCCACGGCAGCACCACCTTCGCGCCCGTCGCGCGGCGTTCCGCGACCGTGGTCCACGTACCACCCTCCAGTCTGTCGGACTGCTGCAAACGGTAGATGAAGCCGGGCACCGCGTTGTCCACGCCCATCGTCACGCCCTTCTCGGTCTTGACGAACGGCTGGCCGTCCTCGTTGGTGCTGAGCTTCGGCTCCTTGACGACCTCTTCGTCCCACGCGAACGTCACCGTGATCGCGCCGCCCGCCGCCGTGACCGTGGCCTTCCAGCCCGCCGGCGCGGACACCGCGAGCCCGTCGTAGTCGCCGCCGGCGTTCGGCAGCACGATCGTCGTGTCGCGCGTGAGGTGCTTCGCGTCCGTCACGAACGCCGTGAGATCCATCGTGGGCGTGCCCGTCGCCGTCTTGACCACGACCTCCGCCGCGACGCCGTCGATCGTCACCGCCACCGTCGCGTCCTTGGTCCACGCGATCGCCGCGCCGTTCAGCGCGCCGTACACGGCGGCGTCGGCGTCCAGCACGAAGTTCTCCGCGCCCGCGTAGGCGCCCGCCGCCACGGCGAACGCGCCGCCGATTTCGCCCACCTTCGAGCCGGCGTACGCCGCCACCGGCGTCACGCCGACCCTGCCCGTGAAGTCGCCGGCCAGCACCAGGCGGTCCGCGCTCGCGAGCACCACGTTCCTGTCGCCGTTGCCGCACACGCGCGTCGCGCCCTTGACGCGCACCGTGATCGGCAGATAGCCGTCGAGCGTCTCGGCGTCCGGCTCGTAGCCGGCCATGACGACGCAGTCGACGTCGTTGCCTTCGATCGTCGCGCCGTCGAGCGTGAGTTCCACGCCGCGGACGACGTCGACGTTGGCGATCAGCGGCAGCGAGCTGCCCTCGCCCGCCGCCTTCGCGGCGCGGCCGTAGCCCTTCACGGTCACGTTCTTGAACAGCGCCGTCGCCGCGTCGCCGTAGAACTCCACGAGGCCCGTGCTGCGCTCGCCCACGAAGGTCACGTCCTTGAATACGACGTTGCCGCCCGCCGCGATCAGCGCCTGCTCCGTGCGGTTCGTGTCGTACACGGTGTAGCCGTTGCCGTCGATCGTGAGGTTGATCGGCCATTCCCAGTCCACGATCCACTGCGCTTCCGCCGGCACCGATTCGTCCTGCCAGAGGTCGATCTTCACGTCGCCCTTGAGTTTCGCTTTGTCCATGTCTTTGAGCGCGGCAACGGCCGCGCCGAGCGAACCGTAGAACGTTTCCTCGCCGGCGATCGTCGTGCGGGCGCCGCCCGCTTCCGCGTCGCGGACGATTTCGTAGCCGCCCGTCACGGCGTTCTTCTTCCAGCCATCGCGCATCTGGAAGCTCGGCTCCACCGCGTCGTTCTCCACCAGCTCGAGTTCGCCGTTGCCGATGATCGCGAGCGCGCCGTCGCCCGCGGGCGAGAGCGTTCCCGTCATCTTGAACTCGTTCAGGTCCAGCGTCACCGTCGCGCCCGCGTACGTCGCCACCGTCTCGGTCGTGGAGCCGTCCGCGCCGTCGAGCGCGTTCGTGCACGCGTACGGCGCCACGAGCTGCACGAGGCCGCCTTCCTTCGCGTATTCGAACGCATTGGAGAGCGTGCCGAAGCCGACCCACGAAGCGCCGTCGACCGACGCGCGGACGACGCCCGGCTTCACCACGATCTCGCCGGCCTTCGTCGTGATCTCGTAGTTGCCCGCGAGCGTTCCTTCGGCGAGTTCCCAGGTGAACGCGTTCTCGACCGCGCCGCCTTCCTCCACGTCGCCGACGATCGACGCCGTGAACGTGCAGACCGCGCCTTCGCCTTCCACGAAGCCGTCGCCGTTCGTGACCACGACGTGGTCCGTGAACGCCATGCCGCTCCAGAAGTTGGTGCTGGTGCCGCTCACGAGCTCCACCGTGCGCTTGCCGATCGTCACCGTCATCTCGCCTTCGGCGGAGGTGGTGTTTTCGCCCGCGGAAACTTCGTAGTACACCACGTACTCGCCCGCGTTGGTGATCGCCGGCTTTTCGTCCACCGCGCCGTACTTGCCCTTCGCGAAGCCCCACTTGAAGGTGAGCACGCCGAGGTACTTGTTTGTGGTGATCGTCAGCTCCGGGAACTGCTCGGCGCCGTTGTACTTGAGCGCGTTCGCCTGCGCCACCGACACGTCGCCGCCCAAGCTGGTCTTTTCGACCGTGAGCGTGCCGGCCACGTGGGAGATCTCGTAGTTCGCCGCCGTCACGCCGCTCGGCGTGATCGGGTATTCGCCGGCGTTCGCGCCGGGCGCGTAGTCGCCGTAGTCGAACGTCAGCCCGCCGAGCTCGAGCGCGGATTCGTCGTCCAGCCCGCGGAAGCCCGAGAAGCGGACGCCGTCGTTCGCCGCCGCTTCGCCGTAGACGATCGTCTTGTCGTTCGCCGTCACGACGAGGCTCGCCTTGTCGATCTTCACGATGAACGTGTCCGTCGCCTCGGCGTGGAAGCGCGCGTTCGCCTTGTAGGCCACCACATACTCGCCCGCGTCCTTGAACTTGGGCAGGTCTTCCGCGAATTCGCCGCCGCCGTAGCTGTAGGTGAACGTCACCTTCTGGCCGCCCTGCGCTGTGGCGGCGGTCGTCACCGCCGGCGTTTGCAACGCGCCCGTGTAAGTGGGCGTGCCGTTCTGCGCCACGGAAACGCCCGCCAGCGTCGCGACGCCCACCGTCACCGTGAAGTTGCTTTCGAACGCCGCGTGGTTCTCCGCCGTCGCCTTGTAGTAGAAGGTGTAGTCGCCCGGCAGCGTCACGGCCGGCAACGCGCCCGCCTCGCCGTATTCGCCCTCCGCGAGGCCGTAGACGAAGGTCTTCTCCTGTCCGCCCGCGGCCGTGGCGGCGGCCGTCACCGCCGGCGTCAGCGCCGCGCCCGTGTAGACGAGCGCGCCGTCCTGTTCGACGGACACGTCCGTCAATTCCGCCGGCTTCACGGTCACCGTGAAGCTGCCGGTCGCCTCGGCGTGGTTCGGCGCCGTCGCCTTGAAGAACACCTCGTACTCGCCCGCGTCCGTGAAGGCGAGGGCGCCGATGGCGCCGTATTCGCCTTCTTCCTCGGCGCAGTACGCGAAGGTCACCGGCTGGCCGTTCGCGGCCGTGGCGGCGGCCGTCACCGCCGGCGTCTGCGGCGCGCCCGTGTAGACGAGTTCGCCGTCCTGCTCGACGGTCACGTCCTCGAGCGCCGCCGGCAGGATGTTGTAGCAGTTCGTCACCGCGTAGGTCAAGTCGCCCGCCACGGTGGAAAGCACCGCCGTCACCACGCCCACGTTCACGTTGTCGCCCACGTAGGAGATCTGCGGATCGGACGCAAGCCACTCTTCCGCGTTCGCCATCACGCAGGTGGCGTTCTCGTGCGCGTCGCCGTCGTAGACGGAATCGACCACCTTCAGCGTGGCGGTCGCCAAGTGCGCGTGCGCTTCGCACGAGCAGTCCTGGACGATGGTCGCGCCTTCCGTGCTGAACACGCGCGGGCACGCGCCAAGCGAACCGTTGCCGTTCTGGCCGGTTTTGCCCGTCGTTTCGCCGGAACCGCCCTTGCCGCCGATGCCGGTGTAGTCGTTCGGGGCGTCGATCGTGGCGCCGCCGTAGCCCGCGCCGCCCTTGCCGCCGTTGCCGCCCTTGCCGACGTCCGCCACGCCGCTGTCGCCGCCGTCGCCGCCGTTGCCGCCCATCGCGTCCACGGAGGAGTCGCGCGTGGTGCCGCCGTTGCCGCCGTCGCCGCCCACGAGCGTGCCCGCCTGGTAGAGCGGGAAAGCGAGGAACCACGTCGCCACGGCATTGCCGCCCGCGCCGCCCGCGCCGCCGCCTTCGCCCTCGATGCCGGCCAGCGCGTCGCCGCCGTCGCCGCCGTTGCCGCCCGTGAAGACGGCGTCGGCGTTGTTGAGGAAGATGAAGCCGTAGTCGAGCGCCACCGCCGCGCCACCCGCGCCGCCGTCGCCGGCCTTGGCGCCGTTCGTGTCGCTGCCCTTGCCGCCATTGCCGCCGGTCACGAAAATTTCGCCGCCGTTTTCGACGAACTCCACTATGCCGCCGCCTTCGATGGCGGCCGCGCCGGCCGCGCCGTCGTAGCCGACCGTCGTGGCGTTCGGCGAACCGTCCGCGCCATCGCCGCCCGTCAACGAGGACGCCGTTTCGGCGCCGTTCGTGATCGCGAGCCAGGTCGCGTCTTCGTTGCCGGCCGCGCCCGTGATCGAAATCGCCGGCTGCCCGGCCGCGCCCGTGATCGAGTGGCCGTTCAGATCGAGCGTGATGTCGCCGTAGTTCGTGGGCAGCGTCACGGGACCGGTCACGTCGTCGGTGAGCGTCACCACGGTGCCCACTGTGCCGTCCATCGTCACCGTCGCCTTGTTCTGGAACGCCGCCGCGATCTGCTCCGGACCCCACGCCGTGGTGGTCACCACGTTGGAGGCCACGAAGGAAACCGGCTCGTTGCGCTCGTCGTTCGCCGCGAAGCGGTTGTAGATGACATAGGTTGTGGACGGCGTGAGATCGCCCAGATCGTAGGTCCGGTAGGTGTCGTGCATCGGCTGCCAACCGCATTCCTCGAACCCGTCGGCGGCGCGGACGACCTTGAACTGCTGGTACGCGTCCACGCCGATTTCGATCGAAACGCCCGTCACGCGCAGCACGTCCACCGGGTCCGGCGCGGCCGGCTGGCCGCTGCGGCCGCGCACGCCGTCGGCGCCGTCCGTCGCGCCGGACTGGCCCTTGCCGCCCAGGCCGCCGTCGCCGCCCGCGAAACTGCCGCCCGTGATCTGGTCGATCGCCATGTTGATGCTCATCGAACCGGCGCCGGCGCCGCCATTGCCGCCCGCCTTGCCTTCGCCGCCCGAAGTGCCGCCCGCGCCGCCCGCGCCGCCGATGAACGCGCCAGCGGAAAGGATCGCCTCCTTGAGGTTCAGCGCCAGCGCGCCGTTGCCGCCCGCGCCGCCGTCGCCGAAGGTGGAGTTGCCGCCGTTGCCGCCGTCGCCGCCCTTCACCGTCACCGCCGGATTGTCCACCACGAGCGTGAGGCCGTCGTGCTGGCGGCCGCCCATGCAGTCGATTATGCCCAAACCGCCCTGCGCGCCGGCGCCGCCGGCGCCGCTCACGGCGTCGCCGCCGTCGCCGCCGTTGCCGCCCTTCACGCAGATGAAGCCGTCGAGCGTGATGGTGACGTGCTGGACGCCGCCCGTCACCGCAATGCCCTGGCCCGCGCTCGTGCCCGCGCCGCCGGGCGCGGCGTCGGAACCGTCCGCGCCCTTCGCGCCGTCCGCGCCCGCGATCGTCGCTTCCGTTTCCGCGGAGTTGACGAACGTCACGTTCGCCTTGAGCGACGGATCCGGATTCGTCACCGCCACGACGTTCACGCCGTTGCGTTTCTTGATTTCGAGCGCGGACGCGTCGGCGTCGCCGCAAATGGCGTGGCCCGCGAGGTCGATCACGAGATCGGCCGCGTCCTCGGGAATCGTCACCGAATGCTCCACGTCCTGCTTCAGCGTGACCTTGTAGCCCAGGCCGGACGCCTCGACCTTCGCGACGTCGGATTCGGCCAGGTCGCCCGCCGCCGCCGCCACCGCCGGATCGAACCAAGCGAGGATCGCGGCCGCGTTGTAGCGCAGCGTCCTCGCCGTGGTATCCATCGCGTGCGTCTCGGACGCCACCGCCTCGAGCGTGATCGCGACGCGCTCGAGGATCTGGTATTCCGTAGACGGCTCGAGACCGCCCAGCACCACCGCCGCGCCGTCCGCCGTGCAGGCGACGAAGTTCGTTTCCGTGCTCGTGCCGTCCACCTTCACGGCGGCGTATTCGAGCCCGTTCGTGCCTTCGATCGTGAGTGACGCGCCCGTCCGCCCGAGGAGCGTCAAGTCGTTCGCCGGCGCTTCGGGCTGCGTGAGGAACATGAGAATGTTGCCCTCGCGCAGACCCGTCCAGTACTGCATGTCTTCCGGATCGTCTTCGTCGCTGAAGAAGCCCACGCCCGGCGCCGTGTCCGGATAGACGTACGGCGCTTCGCCCAGCAGCGTGGCGAACAGCCGTTTCATCGCCGGATCGGCGTTGTCGACCGTGACGCCCACCTTGCCGGGGATCGGTCCGTCCGCGGTCAAGCCCATGGCCGAAGTGATCCACACGTTCGTGACGTTGTCCCAAACCTGCTCGTCGAAGGCGTCCGCGAAAACAAAGCCCCAGTCGGCGCTGGTGGGTCCGCTGGTCAGTTCATGCGCGTCCACGGCGCAAACGGCGTTGGAAATCACCAACCCCGCGCACATTTTGAAGATGGCGTTGCCTTCCACCTTCACCGCCGTGCCGATTCCGCCGGCGTCGACCGTCATGTCCGTGAAGGCGACCTCGCCGCCGGAAACGACGAAGAGCGGACCCTCGTAGCCGGCCTTGCGCGTGATCCGGTTCGCGGGCAGCCCGCCGTTGCCGCTTTCCGTGCCCGCAACGTAGACGAGAGCGTCCGTGCATTCGATCGGCGCGTCGAGTTCGAGGTTGTTGTAAAGTTCGATATGGGCATAGTCCATCAGCACGCACGCCAAGGCGTCCTCGAAGCTCGCGAAGTGGAACTTCACGGTGCCGCCGCCCACAAGCTCGTACGAGGTCGTCGCGGCCACGGCGTCCTTCGCCGTCACGCGGAACCAGTAGTCATGGCCGAGCGTGCCGACATAGCCATCCGCGCAGTACGCGGTGGGATCTGCCCCCCAAATGCCGCCCAGCGCCCGCACCTCCACCGTGCCGGACTTGATCGTGGCGCTCGCCACGATGACGTCGCCGTCCACGACTTCGATCGCGCCCGCGTCGCCCTGGAAGGCCGGGTCCAGCGTGTTGACCGCGCCGTTTTCGAGCGTGAGCGTGCCCGTGCCGAGTTTGACGATCGCGTTCGTGAGCATTGCGCCGCCGAGATCGAGCGTGAGCGGTGCGTCGTTGGTGACCGCGAAGATTTCCACGTCCGTGGAGCCGAGCACCTTCTCGAGCGCGAGGTCGAGATCCGCGTAGCGCTCGTACGCCTCGACGCCGACGCGCTTGATCAGCGCCTTGAGGTCGGACGCGGGAACCACTTCCCAGGTTTCCGGCGTCGTGCCGAGGTTGACCAGCGTGTAGCCCGGCGCCGCCTTGGCGATCTGGTCGAAGCTGAAGACGCCGCCCTTGAGCGTCACGTTCGCGCCCGTGAACGCCGCCGTCCACGTGTTCGTGCCGCTCAGGTGTTCGAACGCCGCCGCGCCCGTGAAGTCGCCCGTGGTGATCGCGTCCGCGAGCGTCACCTTGCCGTCGCCGTCGCCCAATTCGTCCGTCGAGGCGATTTCGCCCGCGACCGTGCCGTTCGTGATTACGAGCGTCGCGCCCGGCGCGCTTTCGTAGGTGATCGCCGGCGCGCCGTCCTTCGCCGTGAAGGTGAAGCCGTTCAGGTCGAAGACGACCGTGCCCGCCGTTTTGTTCGTGATTTCGGCGTTGTCCGTGAAGTTGGTGAGCAGCAGCACCTCGCCCGGCTCGGAAACGTCGGAAAGCGCCAGCGCCACGCCCGCTTCGACGGACGGCGGCTGGTATACCCATGCGTCGCCCGGCTTCGCGCGCGCCTTGACGGCGGCGGACAGGATCACGATTTCGCCGTGGTTCGTGGCGAACGCGTAGTTGCACGGCTTGGTGCCTTCCCACAGGACGAGGTCGTAGGTGTTGCTCCAGGCCGTCCGCACCGTGGGTTCGCCCACGGGATGCGCCCAGGTCTCGAAATTCCAGCCCTCGCCGGCCACCGCCGCGCCGCTGTTCGTGACCGCCACGGGCCAGCTCTGCTCCGTTCCGTTGTACCAGTTCGTGTAGCTGCCCGAGGTGATCGAGATCGCGATCGGTTCGGCCTTGGCCGCGAACGTGTCTTCGACGGCTTCGTGGTTCGCCGCCGTCGCCTTGAAGTAAAAGGTCTTGTCTTCGGCGTCCTTGATC
>JAKSOX010000031.1 GCA_024405335.1 Kiritimatiellia bacterium | reverse complement strand
ACGGACCTCGTGCTGCTCAGCAAGGTCTACGACGGCGGTCTGCAGGACGAAGGGACGGTTCGCTACGTCAACGTCACGCTCGGTCTTGCGACGAACCTGACGGCGCGCATGGAGCAGGGCGATTCGGGTCACAACGACGGCGGCGAGGAGCCGACGGACGAGGAGATCGAGACGATCCTGAGGAAGGCGTTCCCCATTCCGCACGAAGTGACGCAGAACGAAGACGGCAGCTTCCGGATCACGCTTTGGGCGGACATGACTGGTCCGGTGAAGATTCCGGACAACATCGGTTCGCTCACGCTCGACATGAACGGCTACCACATCGTCGGCACGAACGGCGTGAACGGGGCGGACGGCGGCAATGCGCTCGTCTTCACCGATTCGGGCGACGTCGGGGAGACGACGGAGCTGACGGTCGTCGAGGCGAACGAGAAGTACAATCCGGAAGGCGACATCGTCGGCGGCGACGGCGCGGACGGCCAGCGGCCCGGCAAGGGCGGCGCGGCAATCTGCGTCGACACCAAGCGCGGCGTTGTGATCAACGTCGAGGGCACGGTTCTCGTGATCGGCGGCAAGGGCGGCGCGCTGCTGGACGGCGACAAGGGAGACAAGCCCGGCACGCCGGGCGCGGGCGTCGACCCGCAGGATACGCGCGGCGACCGCGCGCCGGGCAGCGTCCAGGAAGGCGAGGCGGGCGGCGATTTCAAGCCGTGGGCCAAGGCCAAGCTGAACAGCGACTATTCGGCTGACGAAATCGCGCCGCAGCTGCCCGAGGGCGTGACGGTGGTCGGCAACGAACTCTGGTTCTGGAAGCGCACGACGGGCGAGGTCGGCGAGATGATCGGCTTCGACTTCGGGGCGATTGACACGCGCTGGATCGATGACGGCACGATTCGCTTCGCGGCGGGGCAGTTCCACGTCGACCAATTCACGTGTGACTCCGACCTCGAAGGACTCACCTTCGTCGGCGCGGACAGCGCGGCGGTCGTGATTGAGGACAAGCCGTTCACGCCGGTGAAGCCCGAGGAAGAGCAGATGAAACCCGTGCTGCTCGGCGGCAAGGGGCCGGTGCTGCCCGACCTCGGCAAGCACACGGTGCTGGTGTCGACGGGCAAGAGCATATTCCAGTCGAGAATAAGCGGAGGACATCTGCTGACGGCCAGCGGACCGCTGGGCGAAATGGGGTCGTCGAGTCGGGAATTCGTCTGGCGCAACCTCGCCTTCACGGCGTTGCCGGGTACGGAGATCGAGGGCGGCGGCGGCGCGATCAGCGTGGAGAACGTGGCCACATTGACGGTTGCGGACTGCGCGTTCGCGGACCTCACGGCGGGTCAGATGGGCGGCGCGATCTACGCGGCGGGCCTTGGCGATGGCGGCCTGATCACGAACTCGACGTTCACGGGCTGCTCGGTGGATCCCGCGAGCGGTCTGGGCGGCGCGATCTACGCTGTCGGCGGCAGGGCACCGCTTCTGGCGGCGGGCCCGCTCGGCAAGAAGGCTGAGCCGGCCCCGCTCACCGTCGCCGACTGCGTCTTCACGCTGAACGAGGCGGAGAGCGGCGGCGCGATCTGCACCTCGCCGATGGACGCCCTTGAGGAACCGATCGCACTCGAGATCGTCCGCTCGACGTTCAACGGCAACACCGCCGAGTACAACGGTGGTGCGATCTGCGCCGTCGGCAAGGTGACGATTGCCGATTCGGAAGCCGGCCGCGGCACGTTCTTCGCGTACAACGAAGCGGGCGTCTACGGCGGCGCGCTGGCCATCGACGGCGTCGAGGACGCGCACGTGGACAACGAGGTGTTCGTCGGCTCGAACACGGTCTTCGCGTGCAACATGGTCACGAACGACTGGGCCGGCGAGGCGCTGGGCGGCGCGATCAACCTGCCGGAGAACTGCACGCTCAGCGTGCGCAACGCGCTCTTCACGAACAACGTGGCGGCGTGCACCGGCGACGCGGTGGAGATCTTCGGCGTCTACGGCGGCGCGATCTGCACGGCGAGCGGCTGCGAAAGCGTCATCGAGAAGACGTACTTCGTCGACAACCGGGCGGTTGCGGGCGGCTCGACCGGCGACCGGTATGCGGCCGGTGGCGCGCTTTCCGACGTCGAAAGTGCGCGGACGTTCGTCGACACGTGCGTGTTCGACGGCAACCTCGTCGAGGGCCAGGCGGCCGTCGGCGCGGCGCTCGACCTCGAATACGACGCGGAGTCGGCGGTCGTCAACTCGACCTTCCGCCGGTCCAACGTCGAGGCGGTCAGCGCGTATGCGACGCCGGTCGTGATCCGCAACTGCGTGGTCGTCGACAACGGCGCGGAGGCCGACATCTGGATCGAGGAGACGCTGGGCTACGAGCTCACATTCACGGCGTACGGCAAGCTGGTGCTGGCGGGGGCGACTGAAATCGCCAGCTCCAACAACCTCGAAAACTGCGTGGCCGCCGAGGTCTACCGCGGCGAGACGGTGTACCTCGCCACCAACGAGTACAACAAGGTGGCGGCGCTCGGCTATCCGCAGTCCGGCGTGACCGACATCGAGGGCGCCGAGTACGGCTCGAAGTTCTGGGGCACCTCGATGGGCGCGTTTGAGACGCCGGCGATCTATCCGATCGAGGAACTCGGCTTCGAGATCGCCGTCGATCCGCTGGAACTCGCGTGGACGGGCACGCGGGTGCATCCGACGAGCGTCGTGGTGACGAATCCGTTCACGCGCGTCGAGCTGACGGAAGGCGTCGACTACACGGTCTCGTTCGAGAACGACGTCGATTCGACGGACAAGGCGCTGGTGGTCGTGACCGGCATCGGCGACTACTCGGGCACGGCGACGACCAACTACTGGATCACGTCGTACCTGGTGCGCTACTACGCCTGCGAGAAGTCCGAGGGCGACGTCGACGACTACGACCGTCTGCTGGAGGAGGTCCAGCTGGGCAGTTTGAACGGCAGCAACGTGGTCGCGAAGATCGCGCCGCCGACGGGCTACGTGCTCGATCCGTTCCACGAGGGCACGCTGACGAACGGCACGGTGACGCTCTTCGACGGCATGGTGGAAGACGACGCCCACGGACGTCTGGTGCTCAAGGTCTTCTACGCGAAGTCGTCGGGCGGCGATGACAACATCCCCGACAAGTACCAGCGCAAGATCACCTACAAGGTGGTGAACGGCTGGTGGGACGATCCGGACAACGGACTGGACCATACGGTCTGGGTGACGCTCCTCGACGAGGAGGGCAAGTGGTCCGAGACCGGCACGGGCACGCTGGAGGTCATTCCGACGGTGGGCAATACGCCGTTCAGCGGCTACGCGAAGACGGGCGTGTGGTATCCGGCGGAGCCGAGCGTCAGCGAGATGACGATTAGCCGCGAATACCCGGCGATTCCGTTCTTCCTCTACGTGTATTGCCCGCAGCCGCAGGGCGGCAGCGGCCGCGGCGGCCGCGGCGGCACGGCCGGCACGGTGACGGATGCCGATCTGGATGCGCTGAGGAGCCACCTTGCGACGAAGTTCACCTTCACGAAGTTCGCCTTCACGGACGGCAAGGCGGCCGGCGAGGCATGGGCCTCAGTTGTGGACGAGTCGACCGGCAAGACGCTCGTGGACGTCGATGCGGCGGGCATGAAGCTCAAGGTGCTCGGCACGACCGACCTCTCGTCCGGCGAATGGACGCCGGTCGCGCAGCCGACGACCGACGGCGAAGGAGCGTTCTCGTTCGAGCTGCCGGACGATGGCGCGAGCCAGCAGTTCTTCAAGCTCGCTCCTGTCGAAAAGTGAGGATGAGACGGCGGCAGGCGGCAAATGACGACGAAGACGGCATTGTTTGCGCTTGTCGCCGGTCTCGCGGGCTTCGCCCGGGCGGATGCGAATCCGCCCTGGGCGACATGCACGTGTGATGCGCCGACGCCGCTGCCGGCCGGCACGTCGTGGGCGGGCGGCGAGCTTTCGTTCACCAACCGGGCGGCAAACGGCGGCGCGAGCTTCGACTTCTCGGCGCTCGACGCGGCGGCGTTCGACGGGGCGACGATCCGCTTCGCCGACGGCGAAATCGCGGTCGATTCGCTCAAGTTCAATCCGTCGCGCGGCTTCGTTTTCGTCGGCGGCGCGGGCACGGTGCTGAAGGGCGTCGCGGACAAGAGCATTTTCGACGGCCACAACACTCAAACCTTCCAAACCTTCCAAGCTTCCCAAACCTTCCAAACCTCAACCTGGTCCAACCTCGCCTTCACCTGCGACGCGGCGGCGGGGCCGGGTTGGCGGAACGGCGGGGCGATCGCGGTCGAAGGCGGCAGTTTCACGATCGCGGACTGCGCGTTCGCGGGCTGCTTCGCCGAGGAGTTCGGCGGCGCGGTGTGCGCGCTGCTGCTGACTGGCGATTCGGCGGTGGAGAACTGCACGTTCGAGGGTGGGCGGGTTTCGGCCTGGAACGGCTACGGCGGCGCGATCTACGCGAGCGCGGCGGCGGAGGACGTGCGGCTGGCGGTAGCCGGGTCGTCGTTCGTCGGCAACGCGGCGGTGAACGGCGGCGCCATTTGCACGATGCGCGCGGCGGACGGCGACGAGTTGCCGATTGCGCTCGAACTCGCGGGCTGCCGTTTCGAGGACAACGCGGCCGATTGCGACGGCGGTGCGATTTTCGCGGAGGGCGCGGTGGCGTTGGCGGCCGCCGCCGGGGACGTCGGGGGCTGCGCGTTCGAGGCGAACGTCGCGGGGCTGTCGGGCGGGGCGATCTGCATGGTCGGCGTCGAAGGCGTTTCGCAACCGACCGGAATCGCCGTCGGGGCGGGCACGGCGTTCCGCGGCAATTTGGCCACGAACGACGTCGCGGGCGCCGCTTTCTGGACGGCGGGCGGCGCCATCGCCGTGACCTGCGCGGGGTTCTCGCTCGAAGTGTCCGGGCGGCACGTCGCGTTCGAGGGCAACCGCGCCGCGTCGGCCACGGAATCCTACGGCGGCGCGATCTACGCCGCGGCGGGCACGTCGGCGGACGTTTCGTGCGCGGCGTTCCTGGGGAACGGCTCCGGCTTTTCCGGGGGCGCGGTTTTCTCCTGCGGCGACGCGCTGACGATTTCCACGTCGATCTTCTCCAACAACGTGGTTGCGGCGGACGGCTACGGCGGCGCGGTGTCCGTGGAGAGCGGCGCCGCGCTGACGATGAGCAACGCCACGGTGCGCGGCTCGAACCGGGGCGCGGTGGACGTCTACGGCGCGTCGGCGGCCTTGGTGAACTGCCTCGTCGCGGACAACAACGGGGAAACGGACGTGTTCGTCGGCGGGGGCGACGGGACCGCGTTGGTCGCCGACCACGCGGCGTACGGCCGCGCGGAGGTCGAAGAGGGCGTTCCGGTTTCGACGAACTGCTGCCTTTCGGGCGTCGACGCCACGGCCTACGGCGGCGCGTCGCTGCGGTTGGCGGATGACGGGTACAACCCGGTCGCGGCGCAGGGACTCGTTCAGGACGCGCTGGACTACGACGGCGTTCCCTACGGATCGCGTCCGCTGGGCCATTCGATCGGCGCGTTCGAGTGCGCCACCACGACCACGATTGAAATCGTCAGCACCACCTGGTACCACAACCGCGGCGACGGGCTCTACTATCCGCGGCTGGAGGTGCGGTTCGTCGGTGGAGCCGGCGCCGACGTCGCGGGCGTGACGCTGATTTGCGGAGGGGAGGAGTTCGACTTGCCGGATTCGTGCATGGCGCAGTTGCGGACGGCGGCGGCGGGCGACGTGTTCTGGTTCGGCGTCGATCCGGAGACTTTCGTGCAGTATCCGGGCGACCCCGATCGCTGGGGGTACGTGCCGCCGGAGAACCGCCTGTTCGGCGTCCACGACGCGAAGCGGCCGGTTTCGGTTTCGTTGGCGGTGAAGGGGGTGCTGCGCTTCGCCGAAATCGCGTCCGTCCCGCGGACGGCGCGTTCCGTTTCGGCGGCGAAACTGCCGGCCGCCGTTCCGGTGCCGGCGGCGTTCGCGGAATTCCGGATCGGCGAACGGCTCGTCGGGAAAATCAAGCCCGTGGCGAACGCGAAGGTGGTGCTTTGGGGATGTTCGGAACTTGGCGGCGAATGGCAAAAGGTCGGCGAGGTGGACGTCGGCGAGGACGGCGCGTTTTCGTCGACCGTTCCCGAAGGAATGCGGTTTTTCCGCCTGGAAGCGGAGGTGGCCCGATGAAGCGGCCGCTGGTGCTTCTGCTGTGGTCGTTTTCCGCGTGCTGCTCAATCGCCGCGGCGGAAGCGCCAGGCGGCGAATGGCGCGTCAGCGTCGGGGCTTCGGTGATCGGCGGAATACGCCCGCGGATGAACTCGAACGGCGCCGAGATGTTTTCCGCGAGCGGATTCGGGCGGCTCGCCGAGGGACGTTCCAAAGCCGACGCCTACGCCGAGGGTTCCGGCGCGGCGCATGACGGCGTGCGGAAGTTCGACGGCGACGCGTGGTTCAATCCCGTCGATTCGGGGTCGGCGAACGATCCCGGCTACTCGTGGAATTGGCGTTTGCACGATCCGACGGGTCCGGATCCGGACGGACGGGTCGGATTCACGGAACGCACGGCGTATTCCGAGCCGACTGCGGCGTCGGCGGCGGGCGGCTGCGGCGACGATTCCTCCAAATGGATGCCCGGCCTGCGCGTCGAGTTGGCGCGCGAGTTCTTCCGCGACGGCGGCGCGCGCCCCTGGGGCGTCGACGCGGCGGCGGCGTTCGCCTACTACTTCCAGCGCGGACTTTGGAAGGCGAGCGGCACGGCCGCCCGTGCGGGCTATTACGAGTGGTGGAACGATTCCGGCGACACGGCGCAATACGTTATCGAAAACGAGCGGGGCACGCAATACCACGACGGCATGTGGGGCGCGGGGACGTACGACGGACCAGGTGCGGAACTCGCGACTTCGGCCTGGAAAGTCAGGGACGTCGCAACGCCTTCCGGGGACGGGTCGTCGGCGCATGCGCTGCGCTATCGCGGCGACGGCGACTACCGCGAGTATTCGATCGAGCTGCTGGCGCGTCCGTGGTGGGAGCCGTATGATTGGTTTCGGGTGTTTGCGTCGGTCGGCGTGGAAGTGTCGCGGCGCGAGTTCGAATGGACGATGCACGTCGCCGGAACGGACGGTTCGACGTGTTCAGAGCGCGGCGACGCCCGCGAATGGCGTGCGTTGGGGCTGCTTGGCGGCGGACTTTCCCTGCGGTGGCGCGATTGGACGCTGGCTGGCGAGGCGCTTTGGCGGTTCGGCGGGGACGATTTGGACGTTTCGGGTCGCACCGTCAACGGCCGGATCGGGCACGGCGACTGGGGGTTCAGGGTCGCCATCGGCCATGAATTCTAAAGATTCTGACGCTTTTCCTTTTTCGCTTTCCTCGTCCCCGTTCGGCGTGCTATAATGCGCCACCAAGAACCGAATCACGGAGGACGACATGGCGAAAGAAGAACTCGAAAAGACGGTGGCGGCGCTGAAGAAGCGCGGCTTCGACGCGCAGTACTGCGCTTCGGGCGACGAAGCGAAGGCGATCGTGATGCAGGCGGCGGCGGAGGCGTCCGTCGTGGGCATGGGCGGCAGCGAAACGATGAAGCAAATCGGCGTCACGGGCGCGCTGGCGGGCCGCGAAATCGTCCGCAACGCGAACTGCGACCTGTTCCTGCTCAGCGCGAACGCGGTCACGGCGGACGGACGCATCGTGAACGTCGACGGCCGCGGAAACCGCGTGGCGGCGTCGATTTCCGGTCCCGGCCGCGTGATCTACGTGGTGGGACGCAACAAGATCGTCGCCGGCGGGCTGGACGACGCCGTCGCGCGCGTCAAGCGCTCGGCGTGTCCGCCGAACTGCCGCCGCCTGGGCAAGAACACGCCGTGCGCCGCCACGGGCGTCTGCGCCGACTGCGACTCGCCGGACCGCATCTGCAAGGTGCTGGTGGTGATGGAGCGCCGTCCCACGGCCACGCCAACCACGGTGCTCGTGGTGGACGCCGATCTCGGCTACTGATCTTCCCGGCGGCGAAACGGTGAACGACGTCCTGCGAGAGCGCCTCAAGACCGTGCCGAACAAGCCCGGCTGCTACATGATGCGCGACCGCGCGGGCGCCATCATCTACGTGGGCAAGGCGAAGAACCTGCGCCGCCGCGTGCTGGGGTATTTCCGTCCGAACGCCGACTTGGCGCCGAAGGTGCGGTCGATGGTCCACACCGTGGCGGACCTCGAGTTCATGACGGTGAAGAACGAGGCCGAGGCGCTGCTCACCGAGGCGAACCTCATCAAGAAGTACAAGCCGCACTTCAACATCCTGATGCGGGACGACAAACGCTACCTCGCGCTTCGGGCCGATCCGTCGCAGGACTTCCCGTTTTTCGCCACCTGCCGCATCGTGCGGGACGACGGCGCGCGCTATTTCGGCCCGTTTCCTTCGGCGACCGTGGTGCGCACGGCGAAGGATTTCGTCGAGAAGCGCTACGGCCTGCGCGGCTGCACGTGCCTTTCGCCGGACGAGGAGGCGCACGTGCACTGTCTGGCGGACACGATCCGCTTCTGCTCCGCGCCGTGTCTCGGGCGCGTTTCGTCCGAAGAATACAAGGCGCGTTTCGACGAAGCGTGCGCGTTTCTGCGCGGGGAGCGTCCCCAGGTGATCGCGGACGTGCAGGCGCAGATGCGGGCCGCCGCCGCGAAGAACGATTTCGAGAAAGCCGCCAAGCTGCGCGACGTGTGCCTCGCGCTCAAGGAGATGACGAAGCAGCACTTCGTGCGCAGGCGTCCAGAGGAGACGCGCGCGGACGCGATGCGCGGACTCGAGGAGCTCGCGGCGGCGTTGCGCCTCGCGGCGCCGCCGCGCGTGATCGAGTGCGCGGACATCTCGAACCTGTTCGGCACGCACTCGGTGGCGTCGCTGGTGGTGGCCGTGGACGGTCTGCCGGACCGCCGCTGCTACCGCCATTTCAAAATCGAAACCGTGGAAGGGGCGGACGATCCGCGCTCCATGGCGGAAGTGGTCCGCCGCCGGTACGGTCCCGGATCGACGCTGGCGGCGAAGAGCCCGAAGGCGGATCTTTTCGTGTGCGACGGCGGCGTCACGCAGCTTCGCGCGGCGCGGGCGGCGTTCCGCGAGATCGGCGTGGCCGACGTGCCCGTGGTGGGGCTGGCGGAGAAGATGGAGATCATCGTCACGGACGACGAACGCGGCGAGATCGCGCTGCCGCGCGACAGCCAGGGGCTTTTCGTGGCGACGCGCCTGCGCGACGAGGCGCACCGCTTCGCGATCACCTACCACCGCAACCTGCGCGAGCGCGCCATCCGGGAGTCGGCGCTGGACGAGGTGCCGGGCATCGGGCCGGCGAAGAAGGCGGCGCTTCTGCGCGCGTTCAAGTCGACGTACGGCATCGCCCGGGCGACGGTCGCGGAAATCGCGGCGGCGGCGGGCGTGGGAACGGAGATCGCGGAGGCGGTGCTCGCCGTCTGTTCGCGCCGCCGCGCGGCGGAGGCGAGGAAACCGCTTGAAGAGGAAACGGAGATCGCGCCATGAACAAAACTACGATCGAATACCGCGTGCCCTACGCGGACACGGACCAGATGGGAGTCGTGTACTACGGCAACTACCTGACGCTTTTCGAGCGCGCGCGCAACGAACTGATGCGCGCGTGCGGCTACACCTACCGAGAATGCGAGGCGGAAGGGTTCATGCTGCCCGTGATCCACGCGGAAGTGGACTACAAGCGGCCCGCGAAATACGACGACCTGCTGGAAATCACGGCGTGGGCGGAACCGCCGAAGGGCGTCCGGCTGGAAATCGCCTGCGAGGTCCGCCGCAAGGGCGAGCCCGAAATCCTGGCGAAGGGGTTCACTCGGCATTGCTTCGTTTCCACGGAAACGTTCCGTCCCGTGCCGCCGCCCGAGCGATTCGTCGAGCTTTTCTCCTGACGCCGCGTCGTTCAATCCAACGGAGGTGTTTCATGGTCGATTCGAAGTTCCACGTCGTTTCCAGTTCGGTTTCCGGCATGAGCCGGAAGACGATTCTTTCTTTGTCGGCCGCGGCGTTCGCGGCGTTCGCGGCGGCGGCGAAACCGCACGTGTTTTCGATGAGCTTCAAGGTGACGAGCTTGAACGGGCCGATCGCCTCGGAGCAGGCGCGGGAGAAGACGTTCGCCTGGCTCCGCAAAAACCATTTCACCAAGGTGTGGCTCGAAAGCTACCGCCACGGCGAGCGCGTGCCGTCCGATCTGCTCGCCCGGGAGCGCGACGCGTTCCGCGCGGCGGGCTTCGCCGTCAGCGGCATGGTGACGCCCACGATGCTCAACGACGCGCCCGCCGGCGGCAAACCGCCGATGGTGACGTGCTGGAGCGATTCCGCGGCGCAGAACCGACTGCGCGCGGAATGCGTGCGCGCGGCGGAGCTGTTCGACCAGGTGATCGTCGACGATTTCCTGTTTTCCGGCTGCGGCGACAAATGCGCGCGCTGCGCCGCGCTCAAGCGGAAGCTCGGCATGGCCGACTGGGGCGCGTTCAAGCGCCACCTGATGATGGACGTGGCGAGACGCTGCATCGTGGAACCGTCGCGGGCGGCGAATCCGAAAATCGACGTGATCGTGAAGTTTCCGTGCTGGTATCAGAACTGGTTCCGCCAGGGGTATTCGCCCGTGGAGGAGCCGCGGCTTTTCGGTTCCTGCTGGGCGGGCACGGAAACGCGCGACGCGAACCCGGATCCCGTGCAGGGGTGCAATCTCGTGGGAATGCTGGACGATCTTTCCGGCGGACGCTGCGGCGGCGGGTGGTACGACGGCCTCGATTCCGCGCCCGAGAAGTTCGTGGAGCAGGCGCGTTACACGATCCTCGGCGGCGCCCGCGAATCGTTCGTGCACTGCTACGACTACCTCATCGCGGACGATCCCGGGGTGACGCCGTTCGGCGAGAAGGCGGACCGCGGCCACGCCTGCGCGGCGGCGTTCGAAAAGGAGGCGGACGGGCTTTTCGAGCTGGCCGGACTGTTGAACGGCGCCAAGCGCGTCGGCTGGAACTGGGTCGTGAGCCGGGACGGAACCGGCACGGGCGTGTCGCGCCATGCGTTCGACGTTGACGGCAGACGGTACGTCGCCTGGCAGAACACCACGGGCGAAGAGCGCACGCTCGACGACTGGAATCCGTCGACGCAGCGCAAGCTGTTGTCGTTGCCGGACGACGCGGCGGCGACGGTTTCCGGCGGAAAAATAAAACTCGCCCCGCATGCGTTCGCGCTGGCGGAATGTTCGCACCCCTAATGCACCGACCTTCTTTTCGCTGGCGTTTTTCGCCGATTTGTGGTATACTCGCGGCAATTTCAGGTTGATTGTGGACGCAATGCGCTCCACGCAAGGAAAAGGTAGAGAAAATGCGCAAGAAAATCATCGCCGGAAACTGGAAAATGAACGTCAAGCCGTCCGAGACGGCCGCCCTCGTGAAGGGCATCGCGGAAGCGACGAAGGATTTCGCGAACGTCGACGTGGTGTGCTGCACGCCCGCCATCGACGTCCCCGCGTGCGTCGCCGCCTGCGCGGGCACCGCGGTCCAGCCCGGCGCGGAAAACGCCCACTGGGAAGCTTCGGGCGCGTACACGGGCGAAATCTCCACGGGCATGCTCGTGGACGCGGGCGTCAAGTACGTGATCGTCGGCCACTCCGAGCGCCGTCAGTATTTCGGCGAGACGGACGAAACGGTGAACAAGCGCACGCGCGCCGTGATCGCCGCCGGCCTCACCGCCATCACCTGCGTGGGCGAGACGCTCGCCGAGCGCGACGCCGGCAAGGTCGAGGAGGTGATCGTCCGCCAGATGAAGGAGGGCTTCAAGGGCCTCTCCGCCGCGGACGCGGACAAGCTCGTGATCGCGTACGAGCCCGTGTGGGCGATCGGCACCGGCCGCACCGCGACGCCGGAGCAGGCGCAGGAAGTGCACGCGCTCATCCGCAAGACGCTGGGCGAACTCATCGGCGTCGAGGCGGCGGAAACGGTCCGCATCCAGTACGGCGGCTCCATGAAGCCGGGCAACGCGGCCGAGCTCCTCGCGCAGAAGGACATCGACGGCGGCCTCATCGGCGGCGCGGCCCTCAAGGCCGATTCGTTCGCGGCGATCATCGCCGCGGCCGCGAAGTGAGTTGACGCGGAAACCGGGAATCGCGGAGCAGACGACATGGGCATGACACGACGGGATTGGCTCAAGGGAGGCGCCGTGGCCGCGGTCGCGGGCGCGACCGCGCCGTTCGCCGCCAAGGCGGACGCGAACACGTTCTGGAACCAGCACCGCCGGCCCATCGGCTCCACGATGACCGACGTGCCGTCCGCCACCTTGGCGGCGGGCGGCAAAATCCTCCAGCCCGCGCGCGAGGTGCCGGTCTACCGCACCTGCGACGTGCTGGTGGTGGGCGGCGGCATCGCCGGCTGGGCGGCCGCCATGTCCGCCGCGAAGGCGGGCCGCAAGACGATCCTGGTGGAGCGCGACGAATCGCTGGGCGGGTTGTGGTCCAACGGCGGCGTGCTGATCCTGCTGGCCACGGGCTACCTGTCGAACGGCCGCTTCACGCAGACGACGCGCGGCTTCACGGACGATCTGATCAAGAAGCTCGAGGCGATGGGCCCGATGGCGGTGACGGGCCGCGCCAGGCCCAACCAGATGTACCTGCCCACGGCCGACCCCGAAGCGCTGAAGATCGCGCTCGAGGAGCTGCTCGTGGAGGCGGGCTGCGAAATCCTCTACCGCTGCCACGACGTGGACGTGGTGATCAACGGCGCCGACGTGAAGGGCGTGGTGGTGGAGTCCACGGAAGGGCGCCTCGCGATCCTCGCGCAGGAGACGGTGGACGCCACGGGCGACGGCGACGTGCTGTTCCAGGCGGGCGAGAAGTACCAGCAGTACAAGCACGGCATCGGCTTCACCTACCGCATCGGCGGATTCGATTCGTTCACGAAGGAAGCGTTCGACAACGCGCGCAAGGCGGGGCTGTGGTTCGGCGGCAACGAGCCGTGCAGCGACAACCGCTGGTACGGCATGTTCGGCGTTTCGCCGGACGGCAAGGCGAACGAAGCGCACAACCGCTTCGACGTCGCGGGCGTTTCCAAAATCATGATGCACCACCGCGCCGAGGCGTGGAAGAGCGCGGCCGACCTCCGCAAGGTGAAGGGCTGCGAGAAGGCGCACCTGATCTGGACGGCGACGCAGATCGGCATCCGCGGCGCGCGCACGCTCGACGGCGTGAAGTCCATCGACCGCGCCTGGGCCGCGGCGCATCTGGAGAAGGACGACGGCGACACCGTCGCCTGGATGGGGTCCGACGGCGCGTCGCCCAAGGGTTCGCGCGTGCCGCTCGGCTGCCTGCTGCCGAAGACGGCGAACCACCTCACGGTGTGCGGGCGCGCGGCGAGCTGCGCGGACGACATGATCGACCTGTTCCGGCTGATCGCGCCGTGTCTGGTGACGGGCCAGGCGGCGGGCGCGGCGAGCGCGGTGGCGAGCCGGAAGGGCGTCGGCCCGCGCGACGTGTCCGTGAAGGACGTGCAGAAGCTGCTGCTCGAACAGGGCGCGTACCTGGGGTGATTTCCAGTCCAAAGGAGCGAAAACATGAAGATGCAACGCAGAACGTTTTTGGGGGCGGCCGGGGCGGCCGCCGCAACGGCCCTTTTCGGAGGGTGTGGAAAAGCAACAACCGGAGGTAAATACGTGAGCGCGAGAAATCTCGGCGTGTGCAGCTGGTCGTTCCGGCTGCCGCTCGACCAGGTGGCCGAGCAGATGAAAACCATGGGCCTCAAGCGGGTGCATCTCGCGCTTCAGCCGTTCCTCGCGGGCGCGCAGGGCGGCGAGGACCGCCACGGCGGCGCCGAGGGCGCGGACGCGCTGGACAAGGTGAAGGCCCGCATCGCCTCCGGCGAATGGGAGCTTTCCGCCACGATGATCGGCTTCCCGCAGGAGGACTACTCCACGCTCGAAACGATCAAGAAGACGGGCGGCGTGCTGCCGGACGACGCATGGGAAGGCAACAAGGAACTCGTCCGCAAGGGCGCGAAGCTCACGGCCGAACTCGGCTGCAAGCTCATCACGCTGCACGCGGGCTTCCTGGACCACGCGGATCCCGTGGCGTACAAGAAGTATTCCGAGCGCGTGAAATTCATCGTCGACGTCTGCGGCGAAGCGGGCGTGGGCGTGGCGTTCGAGACGGGCCAGGAGTCGGCGCGCGACCTCGCGGACTTCCTCGAGAAGATGCCCGGCGTGGGCGTGAACTTCGACCCCGCGAACATGATCCTCTACGCCAAGGGCGATCCCGTCGAGGCGGTGAAGATCCTCACGCCGTGGATCAAGCACGTGCACGTGAAGGACGCCGTGAAGACGAAGACGCCCGGCGAGTGGGGCACGGAAGTGCCGTGGGGCGACGGCGAGGTGAACGCCCCGGCGTTCCTCGCGGCGCTCGACGCGGCCGGCTACAAGGGCGCGTTCGCGATCGAACGCGAAGGCGGCGACAACCGCGTGGCGGACATCGCGCTCGCGGCGAAGCGCCTGCTGGCGTGAGTTTGAAGCACAAGAAACCGGATTCGAGCAAGGAGAAAAGATGACGAACAGAAGAGAGTTCCTGAAGACGGCGGCGGCGATGGGCGCGTTCTCCATCGTGCCGTCGGGCGTGCTGCGCGGCGCCACGGCGCCGTCCAACCAGCTCACGCGCGCGCTGATCGGCTTCGGCTGCATCGCGCACAGCGAGAACCACCTGCCGTACAAGGGCTCGCGCCT
>JAKSOX010000300.1 GCA_024405335.1 Kiritimatiellia bacterium | reverse complement strand
AGTAGGTGCGCACGTCCGCGAACATCGAGGCCTTGTTGGTGAGCAGCCACATGAGCAGCATGCACACGCCGTTGAGCGAATCGTTCTCGGTGGCGAGGATCTGCGGCATCTTCTTGCCCGTCCAGTCGAAGGACGAATTGCAGAAGGCCTCCATCACGTCGCCGTTCGGCCAATGGTCGGTCCACTGGCGCTGGCCCTGGAAACCGCCCGCGATCGCGTTCCGGCCCACGGCCTCTTCGCCGAAGCCCATTTCCGCGAGCTTGGGATTGCCCGCCATCATGTCGCGCGCGATGATCGCCATCTTCACCAGATATTCCCAGTCGGCGTCCTTCTGCTCGCGCGTCTTCTGGATCGCCTTGGGGTTGTAGTCCTTGCCCTCGCGGCAGTTCTTCTTGAACCACTTGAGCGCGGCTTCGTATTCTTCCTTGTCGTAGATGCCTTCCTGGATGCGGCGCTCGATTTCGCATTCGTCCATGTTCTCGCACATGATGCCGAGATAGTCCTGGAAGAAGTCCACGTTCACGAAGGACCCCGCGATGCCCATCGCACTGGAGCCGATCGAAAGGTAGCTCTTGCCCTTCATCATCGCCACGGCGAGGCCGGCCCTGACGAAACGCAGGAGCTTCTCCTGCACGTCGGCGGGAATGGAGGTGTCGGTGCGGTCCTGCACCTCGCGCCCGTAGATGCCGTAGGCCGGCATGCCGCGCTGCGCGTAGCCCGCGAGCATGCACGCGAGGTACACCGCGCCCGGACGCTCCGTGCCGTTGAATCCCCACACGGCTTTCGGGATGAGCGGGTCTTCGTCCATCGTCTCGGTGCCGTAGCACCAGCACGGCGTCACGCTGAGGGACACGCCCACGTTTTCGCGCTTGAACTTGTTGGAACACTGCGCCGCCTCGAAACGGCCGCCGATCGTGGTGTCGGCGATCACGCATTCGACGGGCGAACCGTCCGGATAGCGGAGGTTTTCGGAAATCAGCTTCGCCGCCGACTTCGCCATGTTCATCGTCTGCACCTCAAGCGATTCGCGCACCCCGCGCCGGCGCCCGTCGATGATCGGGCGGATGCCCACCTTCGGAAAACCGTTGGCCGTGAAAACCGTCTGCCCCATTTCGTATCCTCCTGTGATGTGTGATGCCCGCGATTATACCACGTTTCGGCAAATGAAAGGAAAGAAAAGCTGCCAGCTTCTTGCATTCCACCCACCACAGCATCACACAATTCCAAACGTCCTTTCGCATTCAGGTTCCGTTTGCTATAATGGGCGCATGAAAAAAACAGCTTTGTTTGCCGCCGCGGTCTGCGCCGCGATCGCGGCGCGGTCCGAAACTATTTTCCTCGAATGCGAACGCTTCGGGAATCTTGGCGGTTGGTCGGTCGATTCCCAGTTCATCGACGAAATGGGTTCGAGCTATCTGCTCGCGCACGGTCTCGGCAAGCCCGTCGCCGACGCTTCGACGGCGTTCGAGGTGAAGAAGGGCGGACGCTACAATGTCTTCGTCCGTACGAAGAACTGGACGGCGA
>JAKSOX010000030.1 GCA_024405335.1 Kiritimatiellia bacterium | reverse complement strand
ACATCAACTTGCAAACAGCACAAGGCAATTGCGCACCGCCGACAGATGGGATTCCGCAGGTTCTTGAGGGACTCGTCGGCGCTGGCGCGCTTCAACCGCCAAAGCGCTCGCGAACGAGGCGCGCTTCGCGTTCGAAAGCGGCGTCGTCAAGCTCGGGGATGCCGTTCGCGCGCAGATAGCGGCGGCCGCGGCGCAACGCGACCTTCGCCGACCCGACGCCGGCGGACACGGCCGCCGCGAGCGCCGCGACGTTGCGCGCGCTCATCTCGGGATTCGTCCATCCGCCTTCGGCCGACTGGCTCGTCACCAGCTCGTCCACGGCCGTGCGCAACGCCGCCGCGTCCGCGGCTTCGCGCGCCAGCGCCTTGACCACGAACGCCTGCACGTGCGGCGCCAACGACGACGGACGCGCCGCCGCGCAGCGCGGACGGTCGGCGCGCAAAAACGCGGACGACACGGCGATCAGCGCGGCCGCGGCCGCCGCGGCGGCCCACCATGCGCGGCGGCGGAACGCCGCTTCGAACCGCGCCGACTCCCGGACCGCCGCGCGCACGCGCGCCGCAAACTCCGCGTCGACGCGGCAAACGGGCGCACCGCGCAACGCCGCCGCGAAATCCGCGGCGCCGCCCATTTCCTCCAGCGTTTCCTTCAAATCAGCGTTCATGCAACGTCTCCCGCAACTTGCGCAATGCATTGAACATGCGCGACTTCACCGTTCCCACGGGAATCCCGAGGATTTCCGCGACCTCCGCGTAGGGCAGATCCTGAAAGAAACCAAGTTCGACCACGTCGCGCCATGCCGGCTCGAGCCGGGCGACCGCCCTGCGCACGCCCTCCCCCGAAAAGGAAAGCGCCGCCGGCGTCGCGTCGGACCGCACGGCCGATTCGCGCTCGAACCCGTCCATCAGATTCCGCCTGCGCCCCTCCGCGCGGAAAAAGTCGACGGACTCCTGCCGCGCGAGGATGAACAGAAACGTCGTGAACTTCGCCGTCGGCCGGTATTTGGCGCGGTAGCGCCACAACCGCAACAGCGTCCGCTGCGCGAGATCCTGTCCATCTGCATGTGAAACGCCTTGACGGAGGAAAAAGTTCAGCAAAACGTTGGAAAACTTGCTGACGATTTCGGAGAACGCGTTTTCGTCCCCGGCGGCGGACGCGAGCATCAGCTCGGCGTCGGTCATTCCCCGGACTCCAAGCCGGCCCACGCGTCCACCAACGTGCCGGCGAAACCCACGCAAGAACTCCGCTCGGCGAAGAAACCTTTGCCGCAGCAGCCCGTCTGGACGTAATTGGCCACGCCGATCAGCACCGCCAGCAGAAGCATCGCGAGCACGAACGCGAGCACCCGGCGCAAAACGCCGTAGCACACCCACGCCACGCCGATCAGCGCGACGGCAAGCAACACGTAGTCAAACGCCTGGACTGGAAAAGACAATTCACAGCTCCTTCAGGTACGCCTGGTAAAGCGCGGCTTCTTTCGTTTTGCCGTTCCTCTTGAGCACGTCCAGATACAGCGTCAACGCCTTTTTGCTGGACGGGTCGTGCGCCAGCGCCTGGTCCAACAGCCGTTGCGCGCAAATCGATTTGCCGACCTTCAACGCGTATTGCGCCGCGGCAAGGTAGAGGGCCTGGTTGTTCGGACGCGCGTCCAAAGCTGCGTTGAACGCCTCCAGCACCCTGTCCGGATTGGCGGCGGAGGACGACGCGCTCGCGAGCCGGGCCCATCCGGACGCGGCCTCGAACGAGAGCACGTCCTTTTCCCACGCCTCGAGGAATTTCGCCGCGGCCTTCTTGACGTCCTTGGCCTGAAGCGCGTGCGCCTCGGCCACGAGTTTCGCGCTCGCCGCCGGATCGCGTTTGGAAACGCCGACCATGGCCGTCTTGCGCTGCGCCTCCGTGTCGCGGATCGACGGCAGGATTTTGCGCGTGATCTCGGCGACGCGCTCGTCCGAAGCCGGCAAAAGCCGCGACGCCATCTCGTACTGCATCAAGGCGGCCTCCACGAAATCGTACGTCACGCGGGACAAATAGGCGAGATGGTACCACGCCGCGGCGCATTTCGGATCGGTCCGCAACGCGCGCCACAGCGCGATGCGCGCGGCGTCGAGGCGGTTTTCGAGCACGTCCACCACCGCGCCGGCGGCCAAAGCGTTGGCGCGCAGCTCGGCCGGAAGATTCCGCGCGGCGGCCACCTGCGCGAAATCCTTGCGCGCAAGCGCGTAGTCCTTTTTCAAATAGGCCACCTGGCCTTCCGCGAAAAGCGCCTCGGCGGAATCCGGATCGCAGGCGCGCGCGGCGGCAACCGCCGAAGCCGCGCCGGCTGGATCGCCCAACTGCATGCGGACGACCGCCAAACGGACTTGGGAAACGGAATTGGTGGCGTCTTTCGCCGCCGCCGCGGCGAAACACTTCTCGGCCGCCTGCAAATCGCGCGCCTTCAGCGCGACCTCGCCTTTCGCGACGTCGGAAGCCCCGCCGTCGTCCGGCGAACAACCAAGAACGGCGATCGACGCCAACAACGCAAAATGTGCAAAATGTTTCATGGCGCCATTATACCACGTTTTCACGACGTCAATCAGACCAAATCGAGTTTGATGCACGTTTCCACGATTTCGCCGGGTTCGATGCGCTTGAGCAGACCCGTCTTCGCGTATTCGGCCTGGCCGACCGGCTGGCTGCAGTTGGCGGGCTCGAGTCCCATCACGTAATCGCCCACGCCCGCCTGGCGCCACTGCACCAGATACGGCAATTCCTTCTTGCGGAACGACAACCGCACGGCACGGCCGAAATCGGGATTCTCGATGCGGACGGAACAAAAGCCGTCGGCGTCGGCGGGAAGGTCGTGGCTCAGCACCTGCTCCGCGAAATCCGCCGTCGGCGGCGGCATCGTGGTCCACTCGGCGAGTCCCTTCTCGCCGGCGGCGTCGCGCGCCGTCACGGCGTGTTCCGGAGCCACCAGGCGCGTCTTCTCGGAAACGAGCGGCCAGCCGAAGTTCATGTGGTAGAGCTGCATCAGCGGCGAAGCGGACGCGCCGAGATTCTCCGTGCGGTCGACGAGCGTCAGGCCCGGACGCCCGAGCGCCGTCGAAATCGTGCGCGACGTCACGAGGTTTTCGCCGAACACGCGCGCATGCGCGATTTTGCCCGTGATCTCGAGTTCGTATTCGCCGGCGGCGTTCCAACGCGCGCGCGCGTTCACTTCTTCGGCGGGCGTGTGGTCCATGCGCCCGTGCAGGCCATGCGCGCCTTCGGCCGTGACGCAAGGACCGCCCACGTTGAGCCAACCGCAGGTGGTGACGAGCCCCGCCATCCACGTGCGCAGCCATTCGGCGCCGGAAGCGTCGTAAAACGCCGGCGCCACGGGTCCGTTGCGCGTCATCCACGTGAGCGGCAGTCCGTTGTAGCGCGCGGGTCCCACGTCCAGGCCGCGGTCCGGGTACACGGTGAAATCGAAACCGCTGGCGTTCGACACCTCGAACGCGCGCATGCCGCGGCCTTTGCCGTCGTCCAGCACGTAACGCCGGATCGACGCCAACTGCTCCATGCGCCCGACGCGCGCCAGAATTTCGTTCTTCTCGAATTCCATTTCTTCCTCCAATCCGCCGCCGTCACCGGTTGATCACGCGAACGCCGTCGTCGTCGAGGCGGACGCCGATTTCGCGGACGCCGTTGCCGAACGCGTTGATTTCGTCCAACATGTCGCGGCGGTGCGCGGGGTCGCCGTCGTCCAGAAGCGTCACGGATCCGCCGGCGCCGCCGGCGCCGTTGACCTTCCAGCCGAGCGCCCCGTGCCGCTTGGCGACGTCGAAGATCCTGCGGGCCGTCTCGGACACGAGCGACTCGTTGAGGTTCGCCTGGCCTTCCGTGTTCCTGATCATCGCCGCGCCGAACGCCTTCAGATCGCCGGCGATCAGCGCGTCGCGGCCAAGACGCGCTTCGGCGCGCAGCGGTTCGAGCTTGTCCTCGCCCGTGCCGGCGACCAGTCCGCGGATGACGTCCTCGTGCACGGAAGTCGAATAATGCGGACGCCCGAGGAAAACGAGCGACAGCCGCCGGTCCAGCTCCCGGCGCGTTCCCTCGGAAACGGGCACGCGCGTCACGGTCGAATGGGGGTATTCGTCCATCTCGATGTAGCTGACGCCGCCGCAGGCCGAGCACAACTGGTCCTGGATGCCGCTTTGCTGCTTGAGGAAAACCGTTTCCACCTCGTGCGCCTTGGCCGCCAATTCGTACGGCGACAAACGCCGCGTGTTTTTCGCGAGACAGTTGAGCGCGGCCAGCAACGCCACCGTCACGGCGGCCGACGTGCCCGTGGAAGATCCGCCCGGCACGGAAGAATGGAGCGACACCTCCACGTCCAGCCCGCGGGGGATGTCCAGCGATTTCACGCAGGCGTCCAGAAGCGGGTGCTTGCCGAACACGATGTTCTGCGGATCCACGCGGTAGCGTTCGCCGTAGTCGTCGACCGATATGAAAAACTGCTCTTCGGCGTCGGGGCCGTCGTCCACCTCGAGAATGCACTGGGCGTACGGCTTCACGGCCACGTTCAGCACCGAGCCGTGCTTGGCGAACCAGGTGTCCGACCAGCCGCCGAGATCGCAAATGCGGATCGGCGCCAACGCGACGTACGTGTGTTTCATGCTTCTGCCTCCGGAATGCGTTTGATGCGCGCGTCGGTGAACACGTCCGACTCGTCGCGGCTCTTGGTGGAAAACTCGCTCACGACCGCGCCTTCGGGACCGGCCTGGAACCAGTGGTTCGTGTTCGGACGCAACGTGTGCTGGTCGCCCTCCCGCAACACGATCTCGTGGAACGCGGTGACCGGCGACGGCGGCATTTTGGCGGCGATCTTCGACGGATCGCCTTCGCCGTCCACGTACAAGTAGCACGTGCCGCGGCGGACGCGGAACGTCTCCTCCTTGCCCGCGTAGGGCTTGCCGTTTTCCACGCCGTCCACGTGGCGGTGTTCGGGACACGTCTGAAACGGCTTGAGCACCATCTCCTTTGCGCAGCAGCGCTCGGTGTTCACGTACACGAGCAGCTGGAGCCCGATTCGGTCGAGCATGCCCAGCCCGAAATCGGCGACCTCGATCGCCTTCTTTTCGGCCTCGGTCACCACGATGCCCGCGCTGGCGAACGATTCGCATGCGTAGGCGACGGCCGCTTCACGTGCTTCTTTTCCGATCATTGCTGCCTCCTCGATTACCACGTCACGGTGGTGGACGGGAACTGCTCGTCGAAGAACCCCGTGTTGCGGCGGTCTTTGTTGCCCATGTCCCAGTTCACCTGACGCAAGTGTTCGTTGCACGGCGACGTCATGTCCTGGTGCAGCTTCGGCCCCGGATACTCGCCGCCCCACGCCGCATGCGCCGCGTTCAGCATCGTGGCCGGCACGTTGCGCCCGTGGAATCCCGCCCAGGTCGTGACGAGGAATCCGAACAGACCGTGCTCGCGCGCGTACTTCGCCTGCGCCGCGATGCCAGAAGGATCGCACGCGGGCGACGTGATCGTGCGGAAGCCCTTCGCCTGGAAATGGTCGAGCGTGGGGTATTTCCCGTCCGCGCGCGCGGGGCCGTAATGCCAGTCGCAGATCGCCACGCTCCGGGGCAGCGAATCGAGCAGTTCCTCGGCGCGTTCGTCGCCGTTGCAGTAGAACCCCTCGAACCGCGCGCCCTTCTGTCCGTCGGACTTCTTGAGCAGCATGTCGTGCCACATCATCACGCCCGCGCCGCGCTTGTCGAATTCGTCGGCGAGTTCTTTCACGAGCGACGAAAACAACTGGTTGTAGTCCGCCGCGCGGCACTTCGGGCAGGTGGGCGGGCATCCCTCGTCGCACCCGACGTGGAAATGCGGCGGCCGCCCGAAAAGATCGTGCAGCTCGACGGCGAGCTCCTTGATCGTGCGCCGCGCGTCGGGATTGGAAAGGCACCAGTTCCAGCCGCCGTACGGCTCGAAGAGCGGCGCGTACTCCGGCGCGAAATCGAGCGTGGCGTGGTTGCCCGTGCGCACGCGCGACAGCGACGCGTGGCCGAACACGTTGAGCTGCGGCACGAGCGTCACGCCTTCGTCGGCGGCGATTTTCACGAGACGCTTCACCTCGGCGGACGTCATTTTGCCGTCCGGCCAGCCGAACCACGGGTGCTTCTCGCTGCGCCACACGCCCCAGTTTTCGAGCACCACGTGGTTGAACTTGTAGTACGCCGCCAACCGGATCGCGCTTTCGATGCGCGCGACGCGCTGTTCGGGGAACCAGCACAGGTGCACGCCGCGGAACGCGATGGACGGCTTGTCCCGGATTTCGAACGCCGGCATGATCCAGCCGCGCGACGTGACGCCGCCGCGGTCGGCGATCGCGATCTGGCGCAGCGTGTGGTAGGCGTGCTTCACGCCGGCCGCGCCCGCCGCCTTCACCACGAGCGACCCAGGATTCGCCGACAGCGCGTATTCCTCCGGCTCGAACTTCGCGCCGCCGGAAGAACGGACCACCTTGATTTTCGGCGAAGCCCCGAACGCCGCCTTCAGTTTGCCGCCGAACCATTCCGCCGCCGCGTCGGCGTCCTCGCGCGTCTCCACCGACACCGCCAGCGCGTCGTCCAGCCGCACGCAGACGTCCTGCCGCCACGTCGCCTCCTTGGGCGCAGGCGCGAGCTCCGGCACGAAAAAATTCCAGCCGTCGCCGGCGACGGCCGCCAACGCGGAAAACAAACACGCCCAAAACGCCGTTTTCATCTCGCCTCCCCGAACGAAAGATATCCGCACGCCCACGCGTCGAGTTTCGGCAGCGTCACGCGCGGTTCGCCGTCGTCGGCGGAACGGTCCACGGGCAACGCGACCTCGTCCAAGCCGAACGACCCGGAAAGCGGCGTCCACGTGGCGGTCGCGCACGCGGCGGGAATGCCGCGCAAATGCAGTCTGACGGGCGGCGAAACGTCGATCATCGCGTTCACCACCGCCACGGCCTTGAGTTCGCCGGACGCCGTCACGCGCGGCTGGACCACGAGCTGGGAGGCCTGCTCGGGCAACACCGGCATGCGCCCGATGGCGGCCAGGTCCGCCGCCTGGGCCAAATCCAGAATGCGCGAGGACGGCAACCCCCACGCGGCGTTGAACGCGCCCTCCGGCAAAATCTGGATGCGCGCGTTGCGGCGCTCGTGGAAACCGACTTCGTCCGTCGCCAGCAGCCCGCGCCCTTTCAAAACGCGCGCGGCCGCTTCGTCCGTCACCACGCCGCCCATGAGCAGGTTTTCGAGGTCCTGGGCCGGCATTTCGCGCGCCGTCTGCGCCTCGATCAGCGCCGCGCATTCCCAGGCGGGCGCGGTGGTCATCGGGATGCCGATGGCGCCCAGCACCGCCGAGGACGGCTTGCGCGGCAGTTTGAGTCCGCCGGGGCGCGTGCCAGCGCACAATTCCGCGAAACGCTTCAGGCGCGGCGCGGCGGCGGCGAGCGGCTTGTAGTACGTGTCGCCGTACCAGCTCTGCGCTTCGTCCACGGGATCCACGAGGAAATAGCTCAAGCAGTTCATGCCTTCGCCCAGCGCCATCAGCGATTCGGCCACCACGCCGCGCGCCGTCTTGGTGTTGAAGTTGCGCGGGCAGTTTTCGATTTCGGGGCACGCGAACGCGATGCGGTCGTCCGGCATCTGCAGCACGTCCATCTGCCGCCCCATTTCGAAAATCTTGTCCACCAGGTCGAACGGATGGTGGTCGGCGTACGCGCCGCCGCCCGGACGCGATCCCACGGGACGCCTGCCGCCCTTCTCCCACAACGCGTTGAATATCATCGTCTGGTAGTCGCGCACGCCGGCGCCGTGCTGGAACCCGAAGCGCGTTTCCGGCGAAAGCCGGTGCGTCGTTTCCGCGACGATGGCGGCCACGTCCGCGAGCGCCCGGTACTGGAACGCCGCCCAGCGCTCGGCGAGCACGGCGTCTTCCTTCATCGCGGCGACGAGTTCCGCGCGCGAACGGCGCGTGCCGTCGAATTCCGCGAACGCGTCGAGGCACCTCCGGCAATGGCAGCCGGGACCGCTCGGCTGCGGCGGATCGGTCGTGTGCCAATGGATGCGGAAGTCGTCGTCCAGCCACAGCCACGCGGGTTTCAGCCGCGCGTAGATCTCGCTCATCTTCCGGACGTATTCGAGAAACGCCGGATCGCGCGGGCACGCGCAGGACTTCGTCTCCGCGCCGTTGTCGAGCGTCCAGCCCGTCCACGTCTTGCCGGAAAGGTCCGCCTTGCGCGTCCGCGCGACGGGATCGCCGTGGCCGATCGTGGCCTGGAATTCGAGGGACGGCGAAATGCCGAGCGCGCGCAGATCCTCCGCCGCCTTCACGAGCCGGCCCGCCTGTTCTTCGTGCCATGAAAGCGGCGGGAAGCCGACGCCCGTCGAAAACCACACGTCGTTCGCGCAGCCGGGATGCTTTTTCAGCTCCGCGACGGTCGCCTCCCAAACGCCCGGCTCCGTGTTCTGCTCGGCGCGGTAGCGCTGGATCATGAAAGGCGTCGCCGCGCCCGCGGCTTCCGCGCCGCCGCCGCGCCGCTTCGCGTCCGGCGCGCCGTCCGGATTTTCCAGCGCGGCCAGCAACGCGTCCAGATGGTCGCGCCCGAGCACGCGCGGCGTCCACTTCCGCTTCACGCACAGCGCCGCGGCGCGGCCGACCGCCGTGCCCATCATGCCGGTGGTGTTTTCCACGCGGTACGAAGAAAGCGCGGCGTACGTGCCGGAAATGGTCTTGCCGGCCATGAAGAGGTTTTCGACGTCGCGCGAATAGAAGCAGCGGAACGGGATCAAGTAGTCGCGGATCGGCGTGCTCCAGCCCACCCAGTTCTTGTCGCGCAGCTTTTTCCAGCCCCAGTCGTCGTAGGAATACGAGCGGAACTCCTCGCCCGGGAACCGGCGCGCGATCACGGGATGCGGAAAATGCAGGTCGAGGTACCAGGTGGTGTTCACCACGCCGTCGGCGAAGACCCGGCCGGAGGCGATCTCGGTCGCCGTGAGCACGTGGTCGCCCACCACGCGGTGGCCGTCGCGCTTGCCGAGCACGTATCCGAGCCAGTAGATTTCCGCGTTCGCGTACTTGTCGCGGTGCGGCGAACGGTGCTTGAGGTAGTCCCACAAACCGTAGATCGCGCGGAAATTGTGGTCGCGGATCGCCTCGCCTTCGAGCACGGGATCGCGGTAGAAGCCCGATTCCCAGTTCCAGCCGCCGGAATGGATCCAGTCCTTGCCGACCTCGGCGCCCACCAGCGCCTCTTCGTCCCGCGTGACCGGCAGCGCCCACGGGCATTCCGGGAAATCGTGCCTTTCCTTCGTGTCGCGCGCGTACCATTGGTTCGTGCTGCCCAGGCCGCCCGCGCGGCTGCGCCGTCCCTTCGGCGGCGCGAGTTCCTCGCCCGTGTCCTCGCGGGGCTCGGCGTCCCAGCGCGTTTCGGCGCCGGCCTGCTCGGCCAGCGACGCGTCGCCCGTGCAATCCGCGAAGAACGTCCCCGCGATCGCGGCGTCTTCGCCCGTGCGGACGTTGCGCACGACGACGGACGCGATGCGGCCGTCCGGCTCGGTGGCCGCCGCCACGCAACGGAACGGCGCGTACGTCACGAGGTTCGTTTCCGCCGCGAGCCAGCCGGCGAACGCCGAATCCTTGGGCAGGTAGCGGTCGCCGCAGGCCTCGCCCTGGTGCTTCGGAACGAGCGCCGCCAGTTCCTTCATGAGGTCGGCGTTGCGCGGGAAACGGTCGTCCCCGCATTTGCCGAGCGGCGGAATGCGCACTTCGCTCGAACCGTTGCCTCCGAACACCGGCCGGTCCTGCACGAGCGCCGTCTTCACCCCGAGACGCGCCGCCGCGACGGCCGCGCACATGCCGGCGAAACCGCCGCCCACCACCACGAAATCGTACCGCCCGACGACTTTCGGCGTCGGCGCGAACCCGAGCAGCATGGCGCGCCAGGCGCGGTCGAACTTCTTCGGGGGCTCGACGCCATCCGGCAGAAACGCCAATGCGTCCACCCGGCCCTCGAAGCCCGTGAGGTCGTGGAGGCGCAGCTCCACGGCGCCGCCCTTGGACGCGAACGCGCCGCCCTTCCACCAGCTCCAGGAACCGTCTCCGCCCTTGCCGAACTCGCCGAGCTTGACGCCGTTCGCCAGCACTTCGAAACGGCCGGGGCCCTGCGGCGCCACCCAGTCGCGCGTGCGCGCCCACAGCCGCCACGTCCCCGCCGGCAGCGCCACGCGCGTGACGGCGTCCGCCACGGGACGGCCCACGCCGTGCGCCATCAGAAACGGCGAACCCATGCGGTCCATGAACTGCTGGTCCGTCACCCAACCGCCGACGTCGTCGAAGTTTTCCGCTTCGACGAACACGGCGGCGGACGCGGACGCGGCGAAAAAGCCGGCGGCGAAAAGACTGGCGAAACGCATCGTGGAACCTCCCGGCGCCGGATGGCGCCCGTTGCGTCAGCAAACGCCGCGCGTGGAATGGCGGTAGAACTCGACGAACTCCTTCACTTCGGGGAACGGCTCCACGTCGTTCTCGACGCGGTCGAGCGCCTGGGAGCGGTTGAGACCCGAATGGTAGATGAAGCGGAACGCCTCCTTGAGCGCGGAAATGACTTCGCGCTTGAAGCCCCGGCGGGTGAGCCCCACCACGTTCGGGCCGATCACCTTGAGCGAACCGTCCACCATGTCGCCGAGCATGAACGGCGGGAAGTCCTGGCGGATCTTCGACATGCCGCCCACCATCGCGTGGCGGCCGACGGTGCAGAACTGGTGAGAAGCGGCGCACCCGCCCACGATCGCCCAGTCCTGGAGATGCACGTCGCCCGCGAGCTGCACCGCGTTGGAGCAGATCACGTGGTTTCCGAGCACGACGCCGTGCGCCGCGTGGCAGTAGGCCATGAAAAGGCAGTCCTCGCCGATCACGGTCTTTTCGCCGTCTGCCGTGCCGAGGTGGACGGTCGCGAACTCGCGGATCACCGTGCGGTCGCCGATCTCCACGTAGCTGACGCTGCCTGCCTGGTATTTGAGGTCCTGCGTCTTCATGCCGACGAGCGCGTATGGGAATATCTGGCACAGCTCGCCGATCGTGGTGTGGCCGTCGATGATGGCGCCCTGCCCCACGGTGGAACCGGCGCCGATTTTCACGTGCGCCCCGATCGTCGCGTAGGGACCCACCACCACGCCGTCGCCCAACTGGGCGTTTTTGTCAACCATCGCCGTTTTGTGTACTTCAATAGCCATGTTCGTTTCCTTTCGTTCAAAGATTCTTTGGTACCAGATACGCCGCGATCGCCGCGCAAACGCCCACGGGCAGCCAAATCAGGACTTCCGGGTGCACGGCGAAATTCTTGGAAAGACTCGTCATGGAAATAACCACCATGTAGTAGCCCAGCGCCACGCCGAGCGCGATCGCCATGCCCACGCTCGACTCCTTGCGCTGCGCGCGGATGCCGAGCGGCACGCCGATCAGCACGAAGCAAATGGACGCGAACGCGAACACCCAGCGCTTCTGGAATTCCGTTTTGATGTCGCTCGCATAGCGCTTGGCCAGATATTTTTCGCTGCCTTTCTTTTTCGCGGACCCCTCCGCCGATTTGACGGCCGTCCCCGCCTGGCGGATTTTGCCGATCATTTCGAAGAAACGCCAGTCCTTCTCCTTGCGGTTGTACTTGCCGTCCTTGAGCACGTCCTCCACGCGGTGCGTGTAGCGGACGGCGCGCGCCATGCCGGGATGGTCCTCGTCGATCGGATCCACAGTCATGTCGTGCAGGTCGAGCACGATGTCGCGGCCGTCTTTCGTGACGAGCGCCTTCTTCGCCTTGAGCTCGCGCACGAACTTCGGATTGGAGTAGTCGAGCACGATCAGGTCTTTGATCCAATTGCCCTCCTTGCCCTCGAAGTAGATTTTGACGCGCGGGAAATCGTCGATCACCCGTCCGGGTTCCAGCACGTCGAGCCCCGAACCGACGGATATGCGCTTGGCCAGGTTGCGGCGCACTTCGTGCCCGCGCGGCACGATTTCGTTGTTGATCACGAGCCCGGTCGCCGTGGCCGCCACGGCGAAAACGATCGGCCAGCGCATCACCGAAAGCAGATTGACGCCGCAGGCGCGCATCGCGGCCACCTCGGAATCCGCCGACAGCCGCGAAAAAACGAGAATGGAAGAAACCAGCAAACCCAGCGGAATCGTCCATTGCATCGTCTCGGGGAAGCAGACGAGCGCGAATTGCGCGACCAGGTCCATGGGCACGCCCCTGAGGATGTAGCCGACGATCTGGACCATCAGCCCCACGGTCAAAACGAAACTCAACACCAGAAACGCCAGCGCGAAGCTCGTCAGGAAGGACGTGAAAACGTACCGCTCGAGCGTTTTCATTCGCCGCCTCCGAAACTGCACTGCAGCCCCAGCCCGACCGAATAGACCATCGAACACGGGGAATCGAAGCCCAACGCCGCGCCGAAATCGACGCGCAACGACCAGTGCTCCGTCAAATGCCAAAACGCGCCTGCGCCGACGCAGGGTCCCGCGCCCGTGCGGTGCCGCCCGTCGCCGAACCGGCGGCCGTCGCCGAAAAACGACTGCACGCCGCAGGTGAAAAACGGATCCAGCCGCTCGTAGCCGAACCAATGCCACAGCACGCCCGCGCCCGCGCCGCCGAGCCCCTCGGCGTATTGGAACGTTCCTTCGACCGCGAGGTCCTCTTCGAGATACCAACCCGCGCGGACGCCGTACGCCCCGCGTTCGTTCAGCGTGTTGCCGTTGCCGGGCAAAAGCAACGCCGCGGCCCCTCCGACGTAAAAACGGTCGAAGTCCGCGTACTCCTCTTCCTCTTCCGCCAGCGCGGACAGGAAGCATCCCGCCAAAAGTATGGACAAGATTTTCTTCACTGCCGCACATTATACCACGTATCCGGCCGGCAAGGGTAGTGGATTGTTTGCGGGCGGACGTCCAAGCGAAACGACTTCCGAATGGACGTACGGCTTGGAATGGACATCAGAAACAATTGCGTACTTCATGCGAGAGCATCCTCCGTTTTGGTTGTCGCCCGGTTTTGCGTTTCGCGTTCCGGTTTCTCCCCGAGCGCCCGATTATACAGGTTTTCGGAGAAGATTTCGCCGGCAGCCGGAATCGCGGCCGCGGCGCCCAGCACCTGGACAGGAACAGGAATGAAAGGGCTTATTGATACACCCCGCGAGGTTAACGCGGACAAGACGGCGGCGTGGCGTCATCCGGAATTTTCGGTATCTTCTCGAAGCGCCACATCAAAACCGCCGCCAGGTTTTCCGCGCCCGCGTGATGCCCCTTGTTGACTTCGTCGTTGAAAGCGATCGTCTCGTCCATGAGCATTTTCGGATCCCGCCCCAACATTTTCATCGTGAATTTGCGTCTTTCGCCAATGTCGCCCTGGACTCCGCAGGCCCGCATCGCCGCGGCGACGGGGGACATCTTCCGCAGCGCGGCCGAATCCACTTGCTCCGGCTTGCATGCCGTTCTGGCCGCGGAGCTTCCGCCGGGGTCGAATTGCGGGATGCCGTCCGCCGCGAGACGCGGAACGCCGCGCAACCGCACCGTTCCTGAAACCGCCGTTCCTGAAACCGCCGTTTCGAGAATCGCCGCCGGATCTGGCGCGGGCGGCGCGGTCAACGGCTGGTACCGCGGGTGCAGCTTGCGATGCGGAAAGAGAAAGCGGTAGTGGTTGCTGGAACTGCGGGGAAAATTGGCGCCGCCGAAGCCGCTGTCCCATTCGACGAGGCCGAGTTTCTTGAGCTGTTGGCGTTTTGCGGTCACCGTGCGGTTGGCCATGTGCGTCAACTTCGACAAATGCCGGTCCGACGGAAAACAGAGCTCGTTGTTCTTTTCGTTGGCGACGTACGCGAGCGCCACGAGGACGGACATCGCCAAGGCGTCGACGTCCTTGTTGCCCAAACAGGCGGCGTAGGCGCTTTCGATTCGGCGGATGCTCATTTGCCGCCCTTCTTCTTCAGGACGGCGTCCAACTTCGCCGACTCCTCACGGCGGAAGGATTCCCAGTCCCGCAGGGCGTGGTAGTCCGCGGCAAGCGCGAGTTCCGCCGCGCCCTCCGACACGTATTCGACGAGCGTTTCGACGTCGGCCTCCGAGAACGACGGCGCGACTTGCGCCTTGCGGACGTTCACCAGCGACAGCGCGCGCAGGAAGCATTTCGCCGCCGCGAAGGAACCGAAATGCTTGGCCTGGTGCGCCCAGACGTAGAGGAGATAGGCGAGATTGTTCAGCAGCCGCACGTAGCGAGCATGGTTTTCGTCAGCCACCATCAGGAAGTCGAGCTTGCGGGACTGGTCGCGCAGGGATTCCAGCTTTTCGACGCGGCCTGCGCGCACGGCCGTCGCCGCCGCCAGGATTTCCTTTTCGGAAGCGTCTTCCCGAACGTGCCAGGCCTCGTAGGCGACGTAGGGGCGGAAGGCCAGCGCCATGCGGAGATCGTCCATGGGGCCGTCTTCGGGCAATGCGTGGAGGATGGCGGGATCGAAGGCCTGGCGAATCATGGCCAGGATGGATTTTTCGATCGAATCGAACGCCTTTCGGGTTTCGTCGTCCATGTGGACGGCGGGGCCGTTGGGAGCCGCCGCTTTGGCGCTCTTCTCCGTCTTGTCGCGGAAGAGCCGTTGCAGATTCCGACAGATTTCACGAGCCGTGTTTTTCATGGCGCCATTATAGCACGTTTCCCTTTCGCGGACAAAAGCAAATCGCGTGGGGGAGATTTTGCTGGCGAGGTTGTGCCTCTCTCCTGATAGACTTGTTGTTTTACGAGTTAGTGTGCACGTCGTGCAGAGGGGGGTGTGCACGTCGTGC
>JAKSOX010000003.1 GCA_024405335.1 Kiritimatiellia bacterium | reverse complement strand
ACGGCGTGCGCGGGGCAACGACCCTATCGGGCGGGCGGCGGCGGAATGCGGCGCGGCGAGATCACGCCTTCTTGTAGTCCAGCGCGATCAGCGTGATGTCGTCCGCCTGTTCGGCGCCGTTCGCGAAGGCGTCCACGTCGGCGCGGACGGCCGTCACGAAGTCTGGTCCCGCCTTGCGCATCGTTTCGAGCAGACGGTCGTCGCCGTAAAGCTCTTCGTCAGGATTGACCGCCTCGGTGACGCCGTCGGTGTAGAGCAGCAGACTGTCGCCCGGCTTGAGCTGCAGCGCCTTGGATTTGTACACAACGCCGTCCATGGCGGCCAGCACCAGCGAACGCTTGCCCGACACCCACTCGGCCGATCCGTCCGCGTGCTTGACGATCGGCAGGTTGTGGCCGGCGTTCACGTATTCCACCACGCCCGTGGCTGGATCGAACAGTCCGATCCAGGCCGTCACGAACATGTTGGCGTCGTTTTCGGCGGCGAGGCGGTCGTTCGCCAGCGTGATGGCCTCCGAGAGCGTCTTCTTCTCGGCCACGGCGGCGCGGATGGTCGCCTTCGCCTTCATCATGAACAGCGCCGCGGGCACGCCCTTGCCCGACACGTCCGCGATCAGGAAGAGTTCCCGCCCGTCCGGGAAGTCGGCGAAGTCGTAGAAATCGCCGCCGACTTCGCGCGCCGTGTCCATCAGCGCGAAAATTTTGAAGCGGTCGTTGTCCGGGAACGTCACGGGCAGCGACGAACGCTGGATCGTCGTGGCCATCGCCATGTCCTTTTGGACGCGGTCCTTTTCGGCGGCGATGAACGTCTTGAGCCGCGAAACGAGCGAAATGAGCCGCGTGGCGAAAAACGCGAACGCGACGAACACCACGAACAGGATCACTATCGCGCCGAGCGCGTTTCCGACCTGCGTGATTTCGGCCATCGGCAAAACCGCGTACACGCGGAAGCCCGCGTAAGGACGCCACACGGCCAGGCAGGGCGCGGAATAGAACGTGGCCATGAACGGCGCCCCCTCCCGCGGCGCCATGTCGGCGTTGAAACCGATGCGCGCGGGCGTGTCGTCCGGACGCGCCTTCGGCGAACCGTTGGCCACGATTTCGCCCGTCTCCGCGACCGTGCACAACAGAAAACCGTTTCGCCCGATCGGGGTCTTGCGCGCGACCGTGCCGAACAGCCGCGCCAAATCGGGCCGCTCGGCGCCGGCGGCGGACGCGTTCTCGACGACCACGTCCGCCAGCGACAACGCGCCGGACACCTGGTTGACGAGCATCTCGCGCGCCCTTTCCTCGTCGGCGGCGGTCTGCACGGACCAGGCGACGCCGGACGCGAGCAGAAACGCGCCGAAGCACGCGAACGCCACCGGGTTGAACAGCGCCTCGCGGACGCGTTGCGTCCAGGGCCGCGCCCGCGCCGAGCCCGACGAACGGAGACCCCAGAAGAACGCGCCGAACTCCTTGAGCTGCGAAAACGCCGCGCCAGCCGTCTCCGGCAGCAGCGCTCCCAAAAGGCACAAGAACAGCAACGCGGCCAGGCACGCAGTCCCGGCGAACGCCAACCGGTGGGAGAGCGCGTCCGCCGGCGCGGGTTCCCCCACCGTCACGCGCGTGCCGCCGCACGCCGTGGAAAGGCACAGATGCCGCCGCCCTTCGCGCTCGAGGACGTAGTAGCCGCGCGGAGCCGCGGCGGCGGATTCCTTGGGCACGGCGTCGACGAATCCGCCGTGTCTGAAGTCCACGAAATTCACGTTTTCGGCCACGCCCGCGAGCGACAGGAGCGCGTCGACGCGCCCCAGTCCCGCGCCCACTCGCACGACGCCGGGGCCGTCGAGGCGCGCCACGCCAGCATACTGGAAGAGTTCCCCCGCGACGCCGCGCGGCTGCGGCTTCTGCGCCAGCGAAAACGACTTGTCGGAAATGGCCGGCAGGAATTCGGCCGATTGCGGATACGCGGACAGGTCGTAGCCGACGTAGGTCTTCGGCACGGCGGCGACGACCACGCCTTTGCCGTCGCTGACTTGCATTTCGTCGAGTTCGAACGCCGCCTGCGCGCGCTCGAGCTTCGCGGCGTCCGCAAGCACGCCGGGATCGGCCGCCACCAACAGCGCCAGCGTCCGGGCCTTGGCGAGATTCGCCGCCGCCGTGAAGCGGCCGGCCATGTCGCGGTTTTCCTCGGAGGCCCGCACGCGGGCGGCGGCGTTTTCGAGCTCGAGCAGCAGCTGGCCGCGCACGGCCGCGCCGGTTCCGCGCTCGCGGCACGCCTCGAACGCGACGAGCAACGCGGCCACGCACGCGCACGCGAATCCGCACGCCAAGCCGCGGCGCGGCGGCAATCCGCCGCCACGGGCGAACACCAGCCACAACAGCGCCAGGAACGCCGCCGCCGACAACGCGGCCAACGCGGCGAACGCGGCGGCGGAAGCCAACGGCGCCATCGGCAGCGGAATGCCCGCGGATACGCGATGGCCGCCGAACGACGCGGTCTTGGCCAGGACTTTCCGTCCCTCGTACTCGCAGATGGACGTCTGCGGCGTATCCTCGGCCGCATCGCCCGGAACCGGCTCGACGCGCAGGAATCCGCCGCGGCGCACGCGCGACGTGCGCGCGATTTCGTCCTGCCCGGCCAGCGCCTGCATGGCCGCGAGGCGGTCCGCCTTGACGCCCACCTGGACGATGCCGGGCTTGTCCAGGCGCGCCACGCCCGCGTACTGGAAGATTTTGCCGTCGGCGCCGCGCGGCTGCGGCTTCTGCGCCAGCGAAAACGACTTGTCGGAAATGGCCGGCACGAACGCCGCGGACTGGCGGGACGACTTCATGTCGTATCCTCTGTTCTCCTTGGGCGAGCAGGCGACGAGAACGCCGTTTTCGTCGCTCACGCACACTTCGTCCGCGTCGAACGCGCGGCACGCCGCGTCGAGTTTGGCGGAGTCCGTCAGGAGCGACGGATCCGACTCGAGCAGCAGCGCCAAGGAACGGGCCTTCGTCAAGTTGGCGTCGTCCGTGAGAACGTTCGCCGCCTGCAGTTTGACGTCCGCGTCGCGCACGCGGTCGACGACGTTCGCGAACGTGAGTTCGAGGTCGTCGCGCACGGCGGCGCGCGCCAGGCGCTCGCGCGCGGATTCCAGCGCCAGCATCAACGCGCCGAACGCGCAGAACGCCAACGCGACCCGCAATTTTCTCCAATCCTTCATGCCGATCTCTCCGCTGTCGGTTGAATCAAATGAAAACCCGGCTACTCGACGTACTGCCGCTCGACGCGGTTGCCCAACGCGCAAATGACCTCGTACGCATGCGTGCCCTTGAGCGCGCCCCAGTCGTCCGGAGTGATCGCGCCCTTGCCGGAACCGCCAAGGCAAATCACCTCGTCGCCGGGTTTCACCGCGCCGGCGCGCGACACGTCCACCGTGGTGTAGTCCATCGAAATGCGCCCGATCACGGGACACGCCTTGCCATTCACGAGCACGTGGCCGCGGTTGGTGAGCGCCAACGGCAGGCCGTCCGCGTAGCCGGCGGAAATGGTCGCCACGCGCGTGGTACGGTTCAGGCACCAGGTGCGGCCGTAGCCGAGCGTCGTTCCGGGCGGCAGTTCTCGCACCTGGGCGACGCGCGTTTTGAGCGCGAGCACGCTTTTCACCTTGAGCGCGCGGCGGCCGTTCGGGTCGAAGCTGCCGTGCAGGTTGATGCCCGTGCGCACCCAGTTGAACGGCGGTTTCTTCGCGCGCGGAAAATTGTTGATCGCGTCCGACGCGGCCACGTGCACCTTCTTGAACGCGATGCCGTCCCGGGCGACGTCCGCGAGAACCGCCTCGAACAGGTCGATCTGCTCCTCCGTGAACGGATCCGCGGGTTCGTAGGCCATCGGACAATGCGAGAAGATCCCTTCGCAGTCGAGATGCGGCAGCTTCACGACCTCGCGGATGACGCGCGGCGCGTCCTTGGCGAGAACGCCCAGTCGGCCCATGCCGGTGTCGAGCTTGAAGTGCACCTTGGCGCGCACGCCGCATTTCGCCGCCGCACGGTCGATCAGCGAGGCCGTGGGCGCGTCGGTCACGGGCAGCGTCACGCCCGCGCGCACCATCGGCTCGATCTCGTCCGGCAGCACGGAGGACAGCATCTGGACGGACAAATCCTTCCGCGCCATCCGGCGGAACAGGTCCACCAGCTGCAGCGCCTCGAATGGCTCGGCCACGCCGAACGCCGTGCAACCTGCCGACACGAGCGCCCGCGCGTAGGGCTCCACCCCGAGGCCGTAGGCGTTCGCCTTCAGCACGCACAGCACCTTGGCCGGCTTCACCGCCGCCGCGATTTTCGCGTAATTGCGTTTGAGCTGCGCAAGATCGACTTCAACCCAGACCCGACGTTTGAGTTTCATTTTCAGAACAGGTTCTTTCCGCAGCATTTCTTGAACTTCTTGCCGCTGCCGCACGGGCACGGATCGTTCCGCCCCGCCATCGGCATCGGTTTGCCGCCCGCGGAACGGGCTGCGCCGCCCGCGGAACGCACCTGGTCCGGACGGACGCCCATCAGGGCGGCGAAGGCGTCCTGCGCCGAAACGGGGGCGGCGGGCCGCGCCGGCGGCGGCGCGACGCGCGGGGCGGGCGCTGGCGTGGGCGCGATTTCCTCTTCGGCGTCGGGATTCTGCTCGAAGGCGTCGGCGTTCGTGCGCTGCCGGGCTTCGGCGGCGGCCTGCGCGGCGAGGATGCGGCGCATGTTCGCGGCCGTGGTGGCGCGGAACTCGGTGGAGACGACCTCTTCCTTGATCATGTTCATGAGCTGCTCGAACATGTCGAAGGCCTCGCGCTTGTATTCCACCAGCGGATCGCGCTGACCGTAGGCGCGGAGATTCACGCCGTGGCGCAGGTCGTCCATGGCGCGCAGGTAGTCCTGCCACTGGCGGTCGATGCAGCTCAGGAACACGCCGCGCTCCATGAACGGCAGCACGCGCGGATCCTCCGCCGCGCACTTCGCCTCGTACGCCTCCTTGACGCGATTCATCACGAGTTCGCCCGCCGCCTGCGGATTGCCCATCAGCGGCTTGAGTTCCTCTTCCGAAACCATCACGGGGAAGCTCATGCCCACCCAGGAAAGGAAGTCGGGCAGAGACCCGTTCTTCGGATCGAACAGGCAACGCTCCGCCTGCGTCATGATCACGTCGTTCATCACGTCGAGGATCGTGCCGTGCACCGTTTCCGGGTCGCCGGTGAGCACGAGTCCGCGAAGATCGTACACGATCGAGCGCTGCTTGTTCATCACGTCGTCGAACTCGAGCGTGCGCTTGCGCACCGCGAAGTGCTGCTGCTCGACGCGGCGCTGGGCCGTCTCCACTGACTTGTTGAGCCAGCGGTGCTCCATCACCTCGCCTTCCTGGATGCCCAGGCGCAGCATGATGCCGGAAAGCTTCTGGCTGCCGAAGAGGCGCATGAGCTGGTCTTCGAGGGAAATGAAGAACTGCGAACTGCCGGGGTCGCCCTGACGCGAGCAGCGGCCGCGCAACTGGCGGTCGATGCGGCGGGATTCGTGGCGCTCGGAACCGAGCACGTGCAGGCCGCCCAGCTCCACCACGCCAGGCCCGAGCTTGATGTCCGTGCCGCGGCCGGCCATGTTCGTGGCGATCGTGACCGCCCCCTTCTGGCCCGCCATCGACACGATTTCCGCTTCGCGCGCATGGTTCTTGGCGTTCAGCACTTCGTGCGGGATCTTCGCGATCTTGAGCATGCGCGAGAGCACTTCCGAAGTGTCCACCGTCATCGTGCCCAGCAGCACCGGCTGGCCCTTCTCGTGGCGCGCGCGGACGTCTTCGATGATCGCCTTGTACTTTTCGCGCTGCGTGCGGTAGATCTGGTCGTTGCCGTCGACGCGGTTCACCGGCTTGTTGGTGGGGATCGACACCATGTCGAGCTTGTAGATGTCCTTGAACTCGCGCGCTTCCGTCTCGGCCGTGCCCGTCATGCCGGCGAGCTTCTTGTACAGGCGGAAGTAGTTCTGGATCGTGATCGTCGCGAGCGTCTGGGACTCCTTCTCGATTTCGACGCCTTCCTTGGCCTCCACGGCCTGGTGGAGCCCGTCCGACCAGCGGCGGCCCGGCAGGATGCGGCCCGTGAATTCGTCCACGATGTACACGTGGTTTTCCTGCACCACGTAATCCACGTCGCGCTCGTACAGGCAGTACGCGCGCAACAGCTGGTCCACCACGTGGACGCGCTGGGAATGCTCCATGAAGTCCGCCTGCACGGCGCGCTTGCGTTCCATGCGCTCTTCGGCGGAAAGCGACGCGTCGCCGTCCAGCTCGGACATCGCGGCGGGCAGGTCGGGAATCACGAACATCTTCGGATCCTGCGGGTTCATCACGTCGCAGCCGAGATCCGTGAGCGCCACTTCGCGCGTGCGCTCGTCGATGGTGAAGTAGAGCTTCTCGCGCAGCGCGATGCCCTCCTGCTTGCGCATTTCGGAAAGCATCTGCATTTCCACGTCTTCGTGGAGCTTGCGCACGTTCGCGTCTTCGAACATGTGGAGCATCTGCTTGTGCTTCGGCATCGAATGGTAGACCTGGTAGATCTTCCGCTTGCACTCCTCCACGTCGCCGGCGGCGAGCGCCTTCTTCGCCTCGGCGATGAAGCCGTTGCACTGCTGCGTCTGGACGCGCACGATGGATTCCACGAGCGGCCGCATCTCGACGTACTGCGCGCTCGTCGAAACCGTGGCGGGGCCGGAGATGATCAGCGGCGTGCGGGCTTCGTCGATGAGAATCGAGTCCACCTCGTCCACGATCGCGAAATGGTGGCCGTTCTGCACCACCTGTTCGGGTTCCACGGCCATGCCGTTGTCGCGCAGGTAGTCGAAGCCGAATTCGGAATTGGTGCCGTAGGTGACGTCGCACAGGTACTGCGCGCGGCGCTCGGCGGAATCCATCGAGTTCTGGATGCAGCCCACGGTGAGGCCGAGGTACTTGTAGAGGTGCCCCATCCAGGTGGCGTCGCGCTTGGCGAGGTAGTCGTTCACCGTCACCACCTGCACGTTCTTGCCGGCGAGCGCGTTCAGGTACATCGGCAGCGTCGCCACGAGCGTCTTGCCTTCGCCCGTCTGCATTTCGGCGATCTTGCCCTGGTGGAGCACGATGCCGCCCACGAGCTGGCAGTCGAACGGCACCATGTCCCACGTGAGGACGTGGCCGCAAACCTCTTCGGTGGTGCCCACCAGATGGCGGCAGGCGTTCTTGACGAGCGCGAACGCCTCGGGGAGGATCGTGTCGAGCGGTTCGCCTTCGGCGACGCGCTTTTTGAACTCGGCGGTCATGCGCGGGAAGTCCGCGTCCGTGAAGTTTTTGGCCTGGTATTCCCGCTCGATGCGGTTGATTTCCGCAACCAGGGGCCTGATGCGCTTCAGTTCGCGGGCGTTCTTCGTGCCCAAAATCATCTTCAGAATATTCATACGTGCCGCGAATTATACCACAACGCGGCGATTTCCGCACGCCCGCGCATTGCCCTGCCGGGCGTCACTTCACCGTCACTTCACCGCCAGCCAATTGCCCAGGCACAGGGCGTCCATGTCCGTGCGCAAATAGCAGTCCAGCGCCTGCGCGGGCGTGTCCACCACCGGCTCGTTTTCGTTGAAGCTCGTGTTCAGCAAAATGCCCACGCCGCTCGCGCGCTTGAACGCGCGGATGAGATCGTAGTAGCGCGGGTTGAATTCGCGGCTCACGGACTGCAGCCGCCCCGTGCCGTCCTGGTGCACCACGGCCGGCAGCTTCGCGCGCCATTCGGGCTTGAACTTCACCACGTGCATCATGAACGGACTGTACACGTCCTGCTCGAAGTATTCCTTCACGTCCTCCGCCAGCACGCTCGGCGCGAACGGACGGAAGCTCTCGCGGCGCTTGATCTTCGCGTTGATGATCGCCTTCATGTCGGGATTCGTGGGATCCGCGAGAATGGACCGGTTGCCCAGCGCGCGCGGACCCCATTCGCCCGCGCCCTGGTACCACCCCACCACCTTGCCCGCGCGCAGCAAAGCCACGATTTTCCCGAAAAGCTCGGGATCGTCGAACCGCGTCGCCTCGACGCCCGCCGCCGCGAGGTCCGCGCGAATGCGGTCTTCGCCGTGGGCCGGTCCCCAAAACGCGTGCTTCATGTGGAAGCGCTTCGTGCCGCCGGCGGCGTTGTGGTACGCCCACAGCGCCGCGCCCAGGCACGTGCCCTCGTCGCTCGCCGCCGCCTGCAGATACTGGTTGCGGAACGGCGTGTCCCGCAGAATGCGCGCGTTGGCCACGCCGTTCAGCGCGCTGCCGCCGGCCATGCACAGGTTGTCGTTCGGAGCGAGTTTGTGCAGCCGCTTCAGGCAGTGGACCGCCGCTTCCTCGAAACGCACCTGGCAGCTCCGCGCGATATCCTTCTCGCGCTGCGTCAACGGATCCCCGCGCCGGCGCGGCGCTCCGCCAAGGATCCTGCGCATCTTCTCGGTGTGGAACGTGAACATGTGCAGGAAGTCCTCGGACGTCTTGAAGTTGCACGTCCAGCCGTTGGGCATCGCCACGTAGCCCTTGCCGAAATGGAACCAGCCGTCGTCGTCCAGCACGAGGATCTTCTTCATTTCCTCGTGGTAGCGGTCCTCGCCGTACGGCGCGAGGCCCATCACCTTGTATTCCTCGCCGAAGCCGTCGAAGCCGATGAACTGGCACACGGCCGTGTAGAAGAAACCCAGCGACGCGGGCAGCGTCACGCGGTCGAGGATTTCGATCTTCGTGCCAGCGCATTTGCACGCCATCAAGCTCGCGAAGTCGCCAGAACCGTCGTAGGAAAGCGCGCTCGCACTGTCGAACGGCGAACAGTAGTAGGCGCTCGCCACGTGCGCGAGGTGGTGTTCCACGTTCACGAGTTCGGCGCGGATTTCGCTTTCCGCGCAGCCGCACGCCGCGGCGATCTTCGCGAAAAGCCCGGCGTCGCGCCCCCGCCGCCGGAAATGCTCCCGCACGGCGCCGGCGGCGCGGAACGGATTCGCCAGCGTGTAGGCGATTTTGGCGCCACGGTTTTTCGACGTGTCGCGCGCGACGGCCACGTGCGTCAAATCGCGCGGAGTGACGCCGGCCGCCTCCAGCGCCCAGCGGATCGCCTGCGCGGGAAACGACGCGTCGTGCTTCATGCGCACGCCGAGACGCTCCTCCGACACGGCGGCCTTCAGCTCGCCGTCGACCACCACGCAGGCCGACGAATCCGGATGGAAAGCGGCCAATCCCAAAATGCAAGACATCATCAGTTCTCCCCGAAATGCCCGTGATTATACCACAAAACTCCGTCCGAAACACGTCATGGGCGCTGGGAACAATATCAATGTCTTTCGCCTTTTTCCGACCACCCGAGGGCGCAGCCCGAGGCGCGAAACCGGCTCAGGCGGCAGCGCGACGTCATTCTCCAATGAGGAGTTCCGTGAACGAGTCGATCACGCAATCCGCCTCGGCCGCTTCGAGAACGGCGCGCGGATTCGTGCCCGTGATCGCCACCACGCGCATGCCGGCGGCGCGCCCCGCCTGGATGCCGTTCACGGCGTCTTCGAACACGAGGCAGTCCGCCGGCGCCACGCCCAACCGAGCCGCGCCCTGCAGATAGCAGTCAGGCGCGGGTTTCCCGCGTTCGTATTGAGACGCGTCCACAACGAACGCGAAGTCCCCGCGCAGGGCGAGAGCGTCCATCAGGAAATCCACGTTCGAGAGGGGGCCGCCAGTCACCACGGCACAAGGCACGCCGTGCGCGTGCGCACCGTCCAACAGTGCGCGAAGTCCGGCAGGCAGTTTCGCGTGCGGCGCGTAGATTTCGCGGTAGACGGCCTCCTTCTCCTCCGCGAGGCGCATGAGTTCGGCGGGGGACGGTTTGCGACCGAGCATCCGCTCGACGTAGTAGCTGCCTGGCGCGCCCATCCAGTCGATCACCTGTTTTTCGGTGAGTTCGAAACCGTGCCGCTTGGCGAACTCAAGCCACGCCACGACGTGGTAGCCGCAGTTGTCGGCCAGCACGCCGTCCATGTCGAACAAAAACGCCTTGAATCCGGCGACGTCGAATTTGCCTGCGCGCTTCATCATGCCACCACGCAGGACGTCAAATCCGGTAGAACGACTCCCAGCCCTTGCGCGGCGGGATGCGCAGCAGCGCGTTAGCCACGGGATCGTCCACGATCGCGCAAGCGGATTCGTCGAAGCGGATCGACCGGTTTAGGCGCTGCGCGATGCAGCCGAGACAGAACACCTGCGACAGCGGCGCCGCCACGGAAAACGGCGAGCGCGTGCGCTCTTCGCCCATCACGGCCAGCAGAAAATTTTTCCAGTGCGTGGAGGTCGACTCCGGGAACGGCGGCAGTTTCTCGCGCTCCGCGCCGCAGCGGCGCACGAGCGAACCGTGCGACCCGCCGCGCCAGACCGTGCCGTCGCGCTGGTAGATTTCCTTGCCCGGATCGAGTTTCGTGCGCCACAGATCCGCCGCGCCCGAAGCCGGGACGTCCTTGCCGCGGCCGCCGGACGCCTTCGTCTTCCACGGCACCTCGGGCAGATTGTCCGTGCCCTCCCACCATTCCACGTCGAGCTTGCGGAACTTGAACGTGAGCGTGTCCTGCATCGGGAACACGAAACCGTTGTGCCCTTTCACGTTCCTGATTTCCACGGCGGTCGGCAAGCCAAGGTCGAGGAACTCGTGCGCCGTGTCCAGGACGTGCGCGCCCCAGTCGCCGAGGCAGCCGTTGCCGAAATCGTACCAGCTGCGCCAGTCGCCCATCACGTAGTCGCGGTTGTACGCGTGCCATTGGGCGGTGCCGAGCCAAACGTCCCAATCCAGCGACACGGGCAGGAACTGCTCCGCCGGATACGCCGCCACCGCGCCGTTCCACTTGTGCCAGCGGCGGCCGAAGTTCATGTGCGACACGATTTTCGACACGTCCTTGATCAGGCCCGTTTTCACGTACTCGCGGAACTGGAAGTAGTTGCCTTCGGAATGCCCCTGGTTGCCCATCTGCGTCACGACGCCGTATTTGCTGGCCGCCTTCGCGAGCAGCGCGCACTCCTCGAAGGTGTGCGCCAGCGGCTTTTCCACGTACACGGCCTTGCCGAGCTTCATCGCCGCCATCGCGGCGGGGAAATGCGAATGGTCAGGATTGGCCACCAGCACGGCGTCGATTTCGTCCGGCATTTCGTCGAACATCGCGCGGAAGTCGCGGTAGAGCTTCGCCTTCGGGAACGCGTTCAGCGCGCTGAGCGTCTGTTCGCCTCCGAGGTCCGTGTCGCACAGCGCGACCACGTTGCAGAGGTCCGTCGCCCACAACTGCTGGATGTCGTACCACGCCTGGCAGCCGATGCCGACGCACGCGAGATTCACCTTGCGTCCGGGGCGCCACGCGCCAGAGCCGAGGCACCCGGGCAGGAACGGGGCCGCGCCCGCCGCCAGAATGCCGCCCAGAAAAGACCGTCTGTCCACGTTCGCCGACCTCACTTTCCGAACCGGAGTTTGAACACCATTTTGAGCGTTTCCGTCGCGATGGATCCCGAGATTTTCGAAGTCCCCGCGCGGCGCTCCGAAAAAACGATCGGGATCTCGCGCAGCACGAGGCCCTTCTGCGCCATGCGGTAGTTCATTTCCATCTGGAACGAATAGCCGAAGGAGCGGATTGCGGAAAAATCGCCCATCGCCTCGAGCGCCGCGCGCTTGAAGCACTTGAAGCCGCCCGTCGGATCCTGCACCTTCACGCCCAGCACGAAGCGGATGAACCGCCCGCCGAAATACGAAATGAACCAGCGCTTGAACGGCCACCCGACGCACTTGCCGCCGCGCACGTACCGCGAGCCGATCGTGACGTCCGCCCCGGCTTCGCAGCTTTCGAGCATGCGCGGCAGGTCTTTCGGATCGTGCGAAAAGTCGCAGTCCATCTCGAACACGTGCGTAGCGCCGAGCTTGAGCGCTTCGGCGAACCCCGCCACGTACGCGCGCCCGAGGCCCTCCTTCGCCGTGCGGTGCAGCACGTGCACGCGCGGATTCGCGGCGCGCAGCTCGTCGATGGCGGCGCCAGTGCCGTCCGGAGAATTGTCGTCGCAGAACAGAACGCCGCCCGTTTCGGGCAAGTTCGCGAGCACCGCCTCCGCCATCGGGCGGACGTTTTCGATTTCGTTGTAGGTGGGGATGACGACGATCGGTTTCATGGCTTCACTTCAGCTTCGCTTCCTTCAGGATCGCGACGATTTCCGGCACCGTCAAATCGGTTTCGGCGTAGCGGCGGTTCCCCACGGCGAGCTCCTTCGCGTCCCCCGCCAGCGGACGCGGCAACGCGAGCGTCCCCGCGCCGTCCACGTGCCAATGCGCCACCGTGCGGCGACCGTTGCGCTCGAACACGAACGCGCGCACTTTGCCGCCGGCGACGCCTTCGACCAACGCGATTTCCACGAGTTCGTATTCGCCCTTGTCGTTCAAGTACAGGTGGAACTCGCGCTTCGGGTCCTTCAGCAGCTCCTTCTGCGCTGGCGTGAGCCACTTGCGCGCGCGCACGTCCTCCCAGCGGCGCATCGTCTCGAGAATGTCGTTCATGCGCGGATGACGGCGCAGCACGTCCAAGTTCACCTGGATCGCCGCGGGGCAGTCCCACGCGGCGGCCTTCGAGGTGCCGAACTCCCAGAGGTCGGCCTGCACGCCCATCGTGCCCGGACCGGGATTCCACATGCCCCACCAGCCGAAGTCGAGCCGCGTGAAGTTCTGCCGCATCATCGGCGCCTCGGTGAGCGGGAACTCGACGATGCGCCGCTTGAATTCCTCGGGCCGGAATATGTCGAACGCGTTCGCGCCCGCCTGCAGATGCCAGCCGAAGTGCGTCTTCGCGGCGCCTTCGGTGAAGAGCGGCGGCTTCGCGAACGCACGGCATGTGCGCCACTGCGCGAGCGAGACGTTCACGTTGCACGGCGGCGGAGCGCCCTCGGAACCGTCGAAGTAGCAGAACTCCATGCCGCAGTCCACGATCTTCGCGATCTTCGCGGCGATTTCGTCCTGCAGATCCGTGTTCTGGTCCACGTAGCAGCTCGTCGCGCCGTATTCCGAAAGGTCGAGCGTTCCGCCGCCCTCGCCCCGCGCGTGGGCGGTCGGCGTCGTCCCCCACGCGCCGCGCTTCACGCCCGTGAACCGGTACGGCGGCGTGGTGGTGTAGTCCTCGTAGGAGAACAGTTCGCCGCCGAAGCGCAGAAACCGCGCCTTCGGGGACTTCATGGCGTGGATGGGGTTCTGCGCCACGAAGATCTCGTCCACCGTGCCCGTCGCGGCGATCGGGCGCATGAGGTCGAAGCGGCGCGTGAGGTTGAGACGAGGGTCGCAGACGGGCGTGATGTAGCGGCTCTGCATCCCCACGTGCGTCTGGAGCGTGTGGAAGCCGGGCGTAATGCCCGCCGCGCGGATTTTGTCGAGCATTTTCTTCAGGTCGGACGCGCCGTTGGGGAAGTGCTCGTTCCAGTCGTAGTCGCCGAGCTTGAGGTAGGTCCAGCCGCCTTTGAGGAAGCACGTATAGTACATGAGCATCATCCGGAAGCCGCCCTTCTTCGCGAAGGCGATGTGCTCGTCCACGGTGTCCGGATGGACGTCGCCCGCCCAGTAGATCGAGGCGTTGAGCTTGTCCGAACGCCGCGCGGCCACGCCTCTGGGCAGATTGAACGCCTCCTCGACCTCCTCGATGCCGGCGAGCAGTTCGCCGCCGCCCGCGCCCGCGACGAGCGCGGCCGTGCCGCCGAGGAGCTCGATGCCCCGGTGGAGATCGGCGAAGAGGATTTTTCCGCGCGCGCGGTCTTCATGCGAAATGTCCGCGTACGGGTCGGCGCCGATCACCGCCACGCCGCCGCGGTCGTCCCACGCGCAGTTGAGCCAGTCGCCGAAGTTGGCGCGGCTCTTCACCGGCAGCTGAAGCAGACGAAAATCCGCCACCGGCGGCTTGTTCATCTCCATCCAGGACCCGTACACCACGGGTCCCTTCTCGGCAATCCAGCTTTCGAGGGTGAACGCAAGCTGCCGCCGACCGGCCTTCACGCGCACCACCGCCTCGTAGGGCGCAAGCTCAAAGCCCACCACCAAACGGTCGCCGTCGCGCCGGACCCGGTTCGCCGGATACGTCGTGCGCTTGTTCGGGTGCATGAGCTTGTTTTCGTTGTTGAACGGACGGTCCTGCGTGGCCGCGAAAAACGCCACGCCCTGCGCGGGGTCGAGCAGCTCCTCCCCGTTCGCCTTCAGCACGAGGGACTTCGCCTTCGCGTCGTCGCCCAGCGCGAGTTTGAACGATTCCGTTTCCAAAACCACGTCCGCCCGCGCCGCCGAAACGGCGGCGCACGCGCATGCCAAAAACGCCAACGACTTGCGCATCGAGTCCTCCCCGGAATGAAAGCGGCGCGGGATCAACCGCGCGCCGCCAATTGCGCCTTGAGTTCCTTGACCTCGGCCTTGAGCTTCGCCACCATCTTGGGCAGCAGCACGCGGCCGCCGAATTCCTTCATGGATTCGGCCGGCGCGCCGATCACATACCGCACGGACCCGTCGAGCGACTGCGGCACGCCCGCCTGCGGACCCACCTGCACGCCGTCCGCGATCTTGATGTGGCCGGAAACGCCGGCCTGCGCCCAAATGAGGCAGCCGTAGCCGATTTCCGTGGATCCCGCGATGCCGGACTGCGCGATGAGCCCCGAATAGCCCTTGACCTTCACGTTGTGGCCGACCTGCACGAGGTTGTCGATCTTCGTCATCGGGCCGATGTACGTGCGCCCGATGCGCGCGCGGTCGATCGTGGTGTTGGAGCCGATTTCCACGCCGTCGCCGATTTCCACGATGCCCAGCTGCGGTATCTTCTCGATGTACACGCTGCCGTCCTCGCGGCGGCCGTTGTTGAAGCCGTAGCCGTCGCCGCCCAGCCGCACGCCGCAGTGGATGATGCAGTCCTTGCCCACCACCGTGCCCTCGCGCAGCGTGACCTGCGGGTAGACGTGCGTGCGCGCGCCCACCGTGCAGTTTTCGCCGATGAACGTCTGCGCCTCGATCACGGCGCCGTCGCCGATCGTGCTGCCCTTTTCGACGATCGAGTACGCGCCCACGTGGACGCCCTCGCCGAGCTTGACTGAAGGATCGACGATCGCCGTGGGGTGGACGCCCGGCAGCCGCACGGGCTCCGGCGGCGCGAACAGCTTCGCGGCGGCCATGCACGCATGGTTTGGATCCGCGACGCGGATGATGGCGCAGGGCGCGCCCTTGTCCCATTCCGGCGGCAACAGCACGGCGGAGGCCTTCGTCTCCTGCACGAGCTTCACGTGCTTCGGATCCTTGCAGAAACTCAAATCGCCCGCGCGGGCCTCTTCAAGCCCGCCGCAGGCGGTCAACTCGCAATCGGCGCCCTCCAGAACGCCGTTCAGCTTCGCGGCAAGTTCACTTGCTTTCATCTTCCTTCTCCGCCTTGGCGTTCTTCTTTTCCGCGAGCATCTTGGCGATCTGGTCCGTCGCGTCGAGCTTGGAATCGGCGTAGCCGCACATCGTGGAATCGATCACGAGGTCGTAGCCGTTGGCCTTGGCCCATTCGGCGATTTTCGCGCGCACGTCGCCAGTTTCGATCTTCAGCAGACGGGCCTCGAGGTCGCTCAGGTCTTCCTGGTAGCGCTGGTCGTCCTTGCGGAGCGCCTGCTGGGCGGCCATCATCTGCTGCTGAAGGCCTTCGAGCTTCTTCTGGAGTTCCTGCTTCTTGGTCGCGGAAATCATCGGATTCTGCCACTCTTCGTTGAGCTTCTTCGCCTCTTCCACGATCTTCTTCACGTCCGCCTGCTTCGCGTCCATCTTCGCGCGGTAGTCGTCCGCCGTTGATTTGAGAAGCGTGCGGTTCGCCTCGTGGTTGGGGTGCGCCTTCACGAGATCGACCACGTTCACCGTGGCCACCTTCGTTTCCGCAAAACCCGTGCACGCCATCGCCATCGCCGCAAAAACCAGAATCTTTTTCATCCCGTTCAAACTCCTTGAATGTTCAATGGCGCGATTATACCACAACGGCAAGGGAAAAGGAACCACTTTCCACATGGGCTTCGCCAGCGTAGACGGATCGTCCGCCCACCAGCAGCGAACCGTCCGCCGCGATGCCGCCACAAACGCCATCGATCGGCTCGGCGTCGTCGTCAGTCTGGCGCACGCGAACCGTTTTGCCTTTGAGGAAATCCACGGCGGCGATTTGCGGATGGAGGGCGGCGAAACCGCGTTGCCGCCAAATCCCGTGCAAAAGATCCAGTTCCGCAAGCATCGCGTCGAGCACTTGCTCCACGGACGGCGCGTCCGCCAGCAGCGCGAGGGAAGTCGCGCGCGCGGCGATTTCCGGCGCGAAGCGCGTTTGTCCCACGTTCACGCCGATGCCGGCGATCACGGCGTCGCCGTTGCGTTCGCACAGGACGCCGGCGAGCTTCCGGCCGTTTGCCAGCACGTCGTTCGGCCATTTGAGCAGGAGTTCCGCGCGCGGCGCGAAACGCCGCGCCGCGTTGCGCACGGCGAGCCCCGCCACCAGCGGAAACGTGGCGACGGTTTCGGGCGGCAGATCTTCCACGCCGAACACGGCGCTCATCGTCAAATTGACGCCTGGCGGCGAAAGCCACCGGTGGTCCAAACGTCCGCGGCCGGCGGTTTGTTCGCGCGCGACGAACACGTCGCCGGGAACGCCGCCGCGCGCGTCCAGGTTCGTGGATTCGGAAACTTCCCTGCAATGCACGCGGAAGCGCACGGCGTCACTCCCGCGAAGATTTCTTCTTCCGCCGCACGCGCTCGTGGACGATGCGATACCCCTTCACCATGTTCAGCACCGTGTAATAGGTGATGGGCGTCATGATGGCGGCGAACAGGAATCCGCCCGCGAAAAACGACGTCACGAGGTGGCCCGACAATTTGGCGAGGGCGCTCCATTCCTGTTCCCGAAGCACGCACGCCAACGCTTTGTTGATCGCCGTCCAGGAGACGTCCTTCCCCAGAATCCGGCTGCCCACCCAGCACTGCGCCGGATAGATGAACCAAATGGAAACTGGATTGGTGATCAGCGTGCCGAGCGTCGCGCCGATTTTGCTGCCTTTGAGCAGAAACGCGGTGGGGAGGGAAATGCAGATCTGCACGCCAAACGGAATTGCGCAGCCGACGCACATGCCGATGGCCCACCCTTTCGCGATGAACTGCGGGCTGGCCTTTTCGCGAACGATTTTGAAGTAAAGCGCGCGGACCTTTTCCCTAATCCACGACATGGACGAAGAGACCGCTCCGCAACTTCGGTTCGAACCACGTGGACTTCGGCGGCATGATCTGCCCCGCGTCGGCGATGGCCATCATTTCATCCACGGTGACGCCGTTCATGGAAAACGCCACGGCGGAATCGCCCGCGTCGACCTTCGCCTGGAGCGCCGCGTCGCCGCGGATGCCGCCCATGAAGGAGATGCGCGCGTCCGTGCGGGGATCGGCGATGCCGAGCACCGGCGCGAGGAACTTGTCCTGCAGAAACGAAACGTCCAACGCGGAAACGGGATCGGCGCCGGCGGGGATTTCCCACGCGAGATCGTGCCACGCGCCAGCGAGGTACATGCGGCAATGGCGGCTTCCGCCCGTGAAAACCGCTTTCGCCTTCGCGAGCAGTTCTTCCGCCGTGAGGCCGTTCAAATCCTTGACGAGGCGGTTGTACGGCAGAATCTTCAACTGGGAAGCCGGGAAAATCACGGCCATGAACCAGCGCGTTTCGCCGGCGAAATCGTGCTCCTTCGCATAGCGGCTCGCGGCCGCGCTGCGGTGGTGGCCGTCCGCGATGTACGCCACGGGCACGCGCGCGAAAAGTTCCTGGAGTTCGTCCGCGCGGCAGCTGGACCCCGCGGCGATTTCCCACACCACGTGGCGGATGCCGTCCGGCGCCACGAAATCGTAGAGCGGCGCCTGCGCGCACGCTTCGGCGACGATGTCGTCAATCGCCTTGTCGTCGCGGTAGGTGAGGAACGCCGGCCCCGTGTGGGCCTTCAGGATGCGGATGTGGTTGGTGCGGTCGTCCTCTTTGTCCTTGCGCGTCTTCTCGTGCTGCTTCAACACGCCGGCGAGATAGTCCTGCGCGTCGAACGTGGCCACGATGCCCGTTTGCGCGCGGCCGTCCATCACCTGGCGGTAGGCGTAGAACTTGGGCTCCGATTCCTGCACGAGCGTGCCGGAATCGCGCAGCGCGTCCAACGCCTTCTTGGCCTGCGCGTACGCTTCGGGCGAGGAACAATCCGTGCCCGGCGCCATGTCGATTTCGGGACGGCTCACGTGGAGAAAGCTCTTGGGGTTGCCTTCGGCGAGCGCCTTGGCTTCGGCCGTGTCGACCACGTCGTAGGGGACGGCAGCTACTTGCGCGGCAAACTGCGGTTCGGGACGAACCGCCGCAAAGGGACGAATCTTCATTTGGCGTGCGCCTCGTGCGTCAAGGTTCGGAGAACAAGTCCAACCCGATGTTGACGATCGGGCAGAACGGCATTTCGGATTCGCGGATAACGTTGACGCCGCCGACCTGGAAGCCGTAGATCGTCTCCGCGCGGTTGATCAAGCCGACTTGAATGCCATTGACGGAATCGGCGATGTTGATGATGCCGACCTGAAGCCCGGTGAGCGAGTGCACTTCGTTCCAAAGGCCCACCTGCACGCCCCACAAATCGCCGCGGCCAACGGAATTGTAAAGACCGATCTGGAAGCCCGCCAGCGTGTCCAGCACGTCGTTGCGAAGCAAGTTGATCTGGACGCCTTCCATGTAGCGGCAACGACCGAACAAGCCGAGATCGAAACCCGTGATGCCTTCACAGGAGCCGTATGGAAGCGTCAAACGAAGGCCGACCACGTCGAGTTCCTTGTGCGAATTGAACGCAATCCACACAGGCCAAGTCGCCTTTTCGACATGTGCAACTGGCTCTTCCTTTTGCTCGGAAACGGCCTTCGCATCGGCATCGGCCGCGGCTTCGGCCGCTTTGTCCTCTTCGGCCCAAGCGCCCGCGCAAAGAACGGCAACCGCGAAACTCACAACGATTTTCTTCATGGCTTAATCCTTTGAATGGAAAAACAGCGGCATTATAATATTTTTGCTTTGAAACGGCAATCTTTTTTTCAAGGGTGGATCGTCATGCGAGAATGTGGAAAGCCCGCATCATGGGCATGGCCAATCCCAAGCGCAGAGCCACGACTCCGAACAGCATTCCCGGATGGCGCGCGGACAACGGGAATCGGGAGAGCGCCGCCTGCACCACAGGATCCTCCATGTAGCGCTTAAGCGCCCTTCTGCACACGGGCCACGGCGCCTTCACGCGACGGGCGGCGTCCAGCATTTCCAAGACGCCCAGCACGCACGACCCAGCGTAGAGCGGTCCCAGACGCCCGCCGGACAGCGCGTCCAGCGCTTCGCGTTTGGCGAGAAGCCGGGCTTTGTTGTCGAAATACGCGGCCGTCGCGGACACCGTGCGCATCTGCCCGCCGGCGCCCTGGACGTAGTAGTAAAGCGGTTCGTCCAAAAACGTCATCCGTTCGGCGTGCAACAAATACTCGGCGTTGAACATGGCGTCCTCGTTCAGCGCGAGCGATTCGTCGAAGCGGACGCCGTGGCGTTCGATCGCGTCGCGCCGGAACGCGGCCCGCCACACCTGCGCCATTTCCCGCTCCGCGAAAAACGGACGGCCGCGGTACCAGGCGCGCACGTCGTCGAACGAATAGCCGAAAATGCGCGGCAGGTAGCGCTCGCGGATGGCGTCGTTGCCGACGATTTCCTGGGCGCTCTTGAGCGGCACCGTCTCCCAGTCGCGTCCGTCGGGACGGCGCACGGCGCAACCGAACAGGCAGTAGTCCGCGCCCGTTTCGTCCAAACGGGCCAACACCTTCTCGCAGCAGTCCGCCGCCCACAAATCGTCCGCGTCCACGAAAAACACCCACTCGCCGCGCGCGGCGTCGAGGGCGGCGTTGCGCGCGGCGGAAACGCCGGCTCGCCGCGGGAAAACGGCCCGCACGCGCGAATCGCGGCGCACGAACCGCGCGATCACGTCCGCAGTGTCGTCCGTCGAGCCGTCGTCGGAAATCAGCAGTTCCAAATCGGCGAACGAAGACGCCAAAACGCTTTCGACGGCGAACGGCAGCGTGCGGGCGGCGTTCCGGCACGGCATGATCACGCTCGCGCGCGGTGTCAAGCGAGACCTCCGCGCCGCTTGAGCTCGGCGAAAAACAGGTCCATGTAATCCGGCGAAAACGCGGACGCGTGCGGCAGCCGGAAAAGGTTCGGGACGCCGTCCGCCGCAAGCGGCGAATCCGGCGCGAGCGGTTCGCGTTTGAACACGTCCAAAAACGCCGCCGCGAGCTTTCCGCGCTTGAGCGCCCGGACGAGCGCGCGTTCCTCCACGGCGTTTCCGCGGCCCACGTTCACGAGCACGGCGCGCGGCGGCAAAAGGGCGAGCGTTTCCGCGTCCACGACGTCGTCCGTGCCCGTGTCGCCCGGAAGCGCCAGCACCAGCCAGTCGGCGTCCGCGAGCGCCGCCGGCAACTCCCCGAAATTCCGCCGGCGGACGCCCTTCACGGCGACGCCGTTCGCGCGCAGCCGCGCGCCAATGGCGCGGCCCACGTGGCCGTAGCCAAGCACCACGGCGCGGGTGCCGGCGACGCGGCGGCAAAGCGGCGAAAGGTCGACTCGCGGCCACAGTTTGCGCGGCCGGTCCGCGCCCGTCTGCCAGCCATAGGCGGCGTAGAGGCCGCGCGCCCAGGCAAACATGCACGCGAGCACCGTTTCCGCCATGATGGCGCCGTGGTATTCGCCGTGGTATTTCACCACGCCCGGCGGCAGATCCGCCTCGGCGGGAACGAGTTCGCGCCCCGCGCCCGGCGTCGCCAGCACGCGCAACTTCGGCGCGCGCGCGAACCATTTCTTTTCGAAGTTCCACACGATCGCGTGCGTCGCGTCCGGAAGTTCGCGCAAAAAGGCGCGCTCGCTTTTGACCACCACGGCGTCGGGGCATTCGCGCGGCGGCGCTTCGACCCGGAAGCAATCTTCCGGCCAGTCGAGCCAAACGAGGACTTTGCGTTTCACCACGGCGGCGCTCCGTTCCGGAAAGTCAACGGGCGTCGTCCGTGGGTAGGCCCCACTCGTCCAGTTGCGCCTTGATCCACGCGAACACCTTCTCGTGGACGTCCCTGGCCTTGCCGACGATCGGCGCCCCGCAGCGGATGCGCACGTCCTTCGACGGATCGACCGTGCCGAAATCCTTGAACCACCCTTTCCCGTCCGGGCGCGTTGGTTCGCAGTCCGTCTTGAGCGCGATCGGCACCACGGGCACGCCGGCCTTTTCGGCCAATTTCGCGCCGATGGAGGAATACGCCTTGCGGGAAAAGACCCTCTCGCGGCTTCCCTGCGGGAAGATGAGGATCGAATGGCCTGCCTTGATCTGCTCGACGCCGCGCGTAAACACCTGCATCAGGTCCTCGCGCGGGGATTTGCGCGAAAGCGGAATGAGGCCCATGTGCGCAGCGGCCTTTTCAAGACATGGCAAATGCGACAGCGACGCCTTCACGAATATGTTGATCGGTCCGAACGCGAGCAGCACTGGAGGCAGCATGATCGTTTCCAGCGTGGACATGTGGTTCGCAAGGTACACCACGGGGCCTTTGTGGTTTGCGCGGTTTTCCCAGCCGTCCAGCAAAACGGGGATGCCGAACTTCTCGGCCTTCTGCACGGTTTTGAAGCACTGGCGTGCCCACACCTCCACGGTGAGCGAACGGAAAAATTCGCGGATGGCGCAAAACGGGAACACCACGAACACGCTCCAGGAGAACGAAAACGTCGTCCACCAACCCGGCTTGCGCGCAATCGGTGCAAGCGTCTCGCGCGACGACCGGTAGGAGCCGCGTTCCACGACGTCCTCACGGAATTTTTCCAGGGAAACCGTCATTCGGAAACTTCCGCGCCCGCTTCTTCGGACGCTTCCTTGGCCTTGGCTGCGGCCGCCTCTTCGCGCTGCCGTTTCAATTCCTCCGCCAACTTTTCCAACCGTTCGCGTTGGGCCTTCATTTCCGCATCGCGCTCTTCTTTCTCGCGCTCGGCCCTCTCCTGTTCCATTGCGGCCTTGGCTTTCAGCTCATCGTCGGCTTTTTTGGCGCGCGCGGCCGCCTCTTCCGCGGCCAACCGGTTGCGCTCCATCTCCGCCTGCCGCTGTTGGCGGCGCATGCGAAGCCGCGACACTGGCGAGACGCCGCCGTCGGCGGACGGAACCGCGCCAGCCGCCTCCGGCGCCGACACGGGCGTCTTGGCGCGCGCGGAGGCCGCGCTCGCCTGACCGCCAAGTTTCACGGTCACCTCGATTTCGTCCTTTTCGAACGTCGCCTCGTTCGTTTCGAGATCGGCGCCCACGACCTTCCAGCCGTCCTTCTCCTGTCCGGCCAACAGATAATAGTGCTGCTCGCCGGCGTTGAAACCCACGGCGACGTTTCCCGCGGGCGTGACGTTGAGCATCGTCACCCGAAGCTGCTGCACGAGCTGCTGTTGCTGCTGCTCGAGCTGGGCCTGGGCCTGCGCTTCTTCCTTGCTCATGCCCGTCTTCGCCGTTCCCGCGCCCGGCGGCGCGTCGGGATTGAAATCCGGCGGCGGTTCGCCGAACGGCATGCGTTCGAGGATGATGGCATACCGTTCGAAAGTCGCGGGCGCGTCGGTCTCATCCTCTTCCGCCGCGAAAAGCGGAAAAGCCAACAACGCGAACGATGCAAACGCTTTCTTCATAACCGAAGATATGCCGCCGGACGAACGGAATGACGCGCGAATCAGCGCACGCGCTTGATCGCGCCGAACTTGCACACCTGAGAGCACTGCGTGCACCCGGCGCACAACGACGGATCGATCTTCATCTGGAAGAAGCCCTTGCGCACTTCCGCGCCGCGCGTCATCGCGGGGCATCCCATCTTGAAGCACGCGCCGCAGGCCTTGCACTTCGCCGGATCAACCTCGCAAAGCCCCGCCTTCGTCAGCTTCGCCGCGATGCGGCACGGCGCATGGGCGATGACCAGCGCGCTTTCTTCGGAATCCATCGATTCCCTGAGCACTTTTTCGAGTTCGGCAAGATCGTCCGCGTTCACCTTCACGACCCGCTTCAAACCGCAGGCCTTGGCGACGTCCGCGATTTCCACGACGGGCGCCGGATCTCCCGGCAGCGTTTTGCCGGTGCCGGGGTTGTCCTGGTGGCCGGTCATCGCGGTGATGCGGTTGTCCAGCACCACGGTGGTGACGGGCGTGCCGTTGTAGTGGGCGGAAAGAATGCCGGTGATGCCGGAATGGAAGAACGTGGAATCGCCCAGCACCGCGCAGATGCGGCCCTTGTGGCCCGCCTTCTTCATGCCCGCGGCGCAGCCGATGGACGCGCCCATGCAAATCGTGGTGTCCATCGCGTTCAGCGGCGCGAACGCGCCGAGCGTGTAGCAGCCGATGTCGCCCGTGACCGTGGCGCCGAGCTTGTGCAGCACGTGGAACACGCTGCGGTGGCCGCAGCCCGCGCACAGCACCGGCGGACGCGTGGGAAGCGCCTCGGCGGGCGCCTTCGCCTTCTTGGCGGCGGGGACGTCCTTCAGTACCTCGTGGCGCAGGTTCTGCACGCGGTCCGGATTGAGCTCGAGCATGTTCATCTCGGTCTTGTGTTCCACGACCTTGATGCCCATCGCGCGGATCTGCTCTTCGAGAAACGGGTCGAGTTCCTCCACCACGAGCAGCTTCTTCACGGACTTCGCGAACTTCGCCACGAGGTCGCGCGGGAACGGGTTCGTCCAGCCGAGCTTCAGAATGGAATACTCTGGGAAAACCTCCTTCACGTACTGGTAGGCGACGCCGCTCGTGACGATGCCCAGCGCGGCTTTTCCCTTTTCGACGCGGTTGAACTTGGACTTCGACGCCGCCTTCTGCATCGCTTCGCCGCGCTTCTGCGCGGCGAGACGCTGTCCGCGCGCGAACGCCGGCACGGGAATCGTCCGCGTGATGTCCTTCTTGTACGGAATGAGCGGATGCGGCGCGGGCTTGAAATTCCCGAGATCCACCAGCGAACTCGAGTGCGACGTGCGCGTCGTCAAACGCAGGAAGCACGGCACCCGGAACTTTTCGGACGTCTCGAACGCCGCCTGCACCATGTCGTACGCCTCCTGGCTGTCCGAAGGTTCGAACATCGGGGCGCGCGCGAACTTCGCGACGTTGCGGTTGTCCTGCTCGTTCTGCGAAGAGTGCATGCCGGGATCGTCCGCCACGGCGATCACGAGACCGCCCGTGGCGCCCACGTAGGTGAACGTCATCAGCGGATCCATCGCCACGTTGAGGCCCACGTGCTTCATCGCCGTGAGGGCGCGGGCGCCGGCGATGGACGCGCCGACCGCCGTTTCCATGGCGACCTTTTCGTTCACGGCCCATTCGCACTTGACCGTGTCCTTGAACTTCGCGACGTTTTCGAGGATTTCGGTGGACGGCGTGCCCGGGTAGGCGCTCGCCACCACGCAACCGGCCTGGGCGGCGCCGCAGGCGACAGCCTCGTTGGCGCTCAACATCTTCTTCATGGTTCGACTGTTCCTTCCGTTTCAGATCCGTTTGCCGCCGCAGGCGCTTCCGCGGACGGCTCGGCCGCCGGCCGCTCCGCCGCGGCTTCTTCCACCTCTTCGGCTTCCACCACCGAAAGCCCCACGAGCTTCGCGCCTTCCGTGAGGCGAACGAGCTTAACTCCCATGCCCGTGCGGCTCACCACGGTGATGTCCGCGACCTTCTGGCGCACCATCAATCCGTCGGACGTGATCGTGATGATCGATTCGTCGTCCGCCACGGACTGCGCCGAAACTACGTGGCCGTTGCGGTCCGCGCCCTTGATCGCGGTGACGCCCATGCCGCCGCGGTGCTTCGTGTCGTAGGCGTTGAATTCCGTGCGCTTGCCGTAGCCGTTTTCGGTGGCCACGAGCAGCGTCTTCGTTTCGTCCGCGACGTCCAGCGAGCAGACGCGGTCGTCCAGGCGGAGCTTGATGCCGCGCACGCCGGCCGCGGTGCGGCCCATGCGGCGGACTTCGCCGGAATTGAAGCGCGTGCCGATGCCGTCGCGCGTGATCATCACCACGTCTTCGCCCGGCTTGACGAGACGCACTTCGACGAGCGAATCCCCTTCGTCGATCGCGATCGCCTTGATGCCGTTGCGGTTGACGTTCTTGAAATCGCCCAGCAGCGTCTTCTTGACCGTTCCGAGCGCCGTGGCGAACATGACGTCCACGTCGCCCTCGAACGAACGGATCGGCAGCAGCCGCAGCACCTGCTCGCCTTCCTGCAGCTTGAGGAAGTTGACGAGCGGTTTGCCGAAGCTCGTGCGCGGCGCCTCGGGGATTTCGTACGCGTCCTTGAGGAAGAGCCGGCCCGTGTTCGTGAAGAACAGCAGCGAATCGTGCGTTTCCGCCACGAAGACGAGGCGCAGGAAGTCCGCTTCCTTGATCTGCGCGCCCTTCACGCCGCGGCCGCCGCGGTTCTGCTCTTTGTATTCCGTGAGCGGAACGCGTTTCACGTAGCCGCGGTTGGAAAGCGTGATCACGCACGGCTCGTCGGCGATGAGGTCTTTGATGGACACTTCGTTTTCGTCAGCCACGATTTCCGTGCGGCGCTTTCCTTCCTCTTTGCCGCCGAACTTCTCCTTGAGCATCGCGAGGTCGTCTTTGACGATCGCGTACACGCGCGCCTTGTCGGCGAGGATCGCCTTCAGGTCGGCGATCGTCGCGAGCAGCGCGGCCAGTTCCGCTTCCAGCTTGTCGCGCTCGAGGCCGGTGAGCTGGTAGAGGCGCATTTCGAGGATCGCGTTCACCTGCGGCTCGCTGAAGCCGTATTTCTCCACGAGCCTGACCTTGGCCTCTTCGCGGTTCTTCGAGCCGCGGATGACGGCCACCACGTCGTCCAGGTTGGCGATGGCGACGAGCAGCCCGTCCAAAATGTGCTTGCGCGCCTCGGCCTTGCGGAGGTCGAATTTAGTGCGGCGGGTGATCACCTCGAAGCGGTGGTCCACGTAGCACTTGAAGAAGTCCTTCAGGTTCAGGATGCGCGGGCGGCCGCCGTCGAGCGCGAGCATGTTCGCGCCGAACGTCGTTTGGAGTTCCGTGTGCTTGTAGAGGTTGTTCAGCACGATCTGCCCCACGGCGTCGCGCTTGAGCTCCACGATCACGCGCACGTCGGCCTTGGATTCGTCGCGGATGTCCGAAACGCCCTCGATGACCTTGTCCTTCACGAGCTGCGCCATGTGGATGATCATCTCGCGCTTGTTCACCGCGTACGGGATTTCGGTGATCACGATGCGTTCGCGGCCGTTTTTCTCCGTCTCGATTTCCGCCTTGCCCCGCACGCGGATCTGGCCGCGGCCGAGCTTGTACATCGCGGAGATGCCGTTGCGCCCGCAGATCGTCGCCCCGGTGGGGAAGTCGGGGCCCTTCACGAACTGCATCAGGTCGTCGATCGTGCAATCGGGATGGTCCACGTAATGCGCGATGCCGTCGCAGAGTTCCGAAAGATTGTGCGGCGGGATGTTCGTGGCCATGCCCACGGCGATGCCGGAGGAACCGTTCAGGAGCAGATTCGGGAGCTTCGCGGGCAGGACGGTCGGTTCGTCGAGCGTCTCGTCGAAGTTCTTCATCATGTCGACGGTGTCTTTTTCGAGGTCGCCCAGCATTTCCTCGGTGACGCGCTGCATGCGCACCTCGGTGTAACGCATGGCGGCGGCGCCGTCGCCGTCGATGTTGCCGAAGTTGCCGTGCGGATCCACCAACGGCACGCGCAACGAGAAATCCTGCGCCATGCGCACGATGGTGTCGTACACCGACGAATCGCCGTGCGGATGGTACTTGCCGATCACGTCGCCCACGACGCGCGCGGACTTCACGTACTTGGAGTTCCAGGTGGTGCCCAGCTTGTACATCGAGAACAGGCAACGGCGGTGCACCGGCTTCAGGCCGTCGCGCACGTCCGGCAGGGCGCGCCCCACGATCACGCTCATCGAATACTCGATGTAGTCGCGGGACATTTCGTCCACGATGCTCACGTCCTCGAGCGTGCCCGCCGCGGCGGGCGCCTCGATTTTCACGTCCTCTTCTTCGGCCATGTCGGAATCCTCGCAAAACCGGGTCGGTCAACGGCTCAAGCGCGGTAGTTCGGCGCTTCCTTCGTGATGGTGATGTCGTGCGGGCGCGCCTCGCGCTGGCCGGCGGCGGTCACGCGGTAGAACTTGCCGCGCGCCTGCAGTTCGGGAATCGTCTTCGTGCCGCAGTAGCCGAGCGACGCCCGGAGGCCGCCGCAGAACTGCGTCATGATCGCGCGCACGTGGCCCGAATACGGCACCATGCCCTCGATGCCCTGCGGCACGAGGTCGTCCTCCGACTCGTTGTCCTGGAAGTAGCGCGCGCGGGAACCCTTGCCGTTTTTGAGCGCCGCCATCGAACCCATGCCGCGGTACACCACGTACTTGCGGCCGTTGGCGAGGATCTTCTCGCCCGGCGACTCTTCGGTGCCGGCGAGCACGGAACCGAGCATCACCGAACTCGCGCCCGCCACGAGCGCCTTCGGCACGTCGCCGGAAAGCTTGATGCCGCCGTCGGCGATCACGGGCACGCCCGTGCCGCGCAGCGCCTTCGCCGCGTTGTACACGGCCGTCAGCTGCGGAATGCCCACGCCGCACACGACGCGCGTCGTGCAGATGGACCCGGGGCCGATGCCCACCTTCACCGCGTGCGCGCCGCACTTGGCGAGCGCCACGGCCGCTTCGCCGGTGGCGATGTTGCCGGCGATCACGTCCACCTTCGGGAAATGCTTGACGATGTACTTCGTCATGTCCATGATGCCCTTGGTGTGGCCGTGGGCGGAATCCACCACCACCACGTCCACGCCCGCGTCCGCGAGCTTCTCCATGCGCGTGAGGTCGCCTTTGCCGCCCGAAACGGACGCGGAAACGCGCAGCCGGAACTTGTCGTCGCAGTTGTAGGTGGGGTTCTGGTTCTCGACGAGGCGCTGCACGTCGGTGAACGAATAGAGGCCCGCGACGCGACCGTCCTTGTCCACGAGCGGAAGCTTGCCCAGCTTGTTCGCGCGCATGATGTCGTACGCCTTTTTGAGCGACGTTCCGGGCTTGGCGGTGATGAGGTTCGTCTGCATCACGTCCTTGAGCGTCATCGCGTCCATCGGCGCGAAGCGCATGTCGCTGCCGGTGATCATGCCCACGAGGCGTTCCTGCGCGTCCAGCACGGGGAAGCCGTTGAACTTGAGCCCCAGGCGCTTCTTCTCGGAACGGAGGAACGAAATGTCGTCCGTCTCGTGGAAGCACACGGGGTTCGCGATGAGGCCGTTGAGGTAGTTCTTCACCTTCGCGACTTCCTTCGCCTGGTCGTCTTCTTCGAGGTTTTTGTGGATCACGCCGATGCCGCCGGCGAGCGCCATCGCGATCGCCATCGGCGCCTCGGTCACGGTGTCCATCGCCGCGGAGATGAACGGCACGTTCATCTTCTGGCGGCTCGTGAGCTGCGTCACGAGCGACGCGTCGTCCGGCAGGAAGTCCGCGTATTGGGTCACGAGCGTGACGTCGTCGTAGGTGAGGCCTTCGAACGGGAAGGTCTTCATGAATGCGTCGAGATACTTGTTTTGCATGTTTGCGTTCCTGTTTTCCAAATCAGAGTCCCACCGCGCGGCGGACCTTTTCCATCGTGGGGGCGGCCGCCGCGCGCGCCTTGGCCGCGCCGGCCTTCAGCACGTCCTCGAGCGCGTCGGGGTCCTTCGCGAGTTCTTCGCGGCGCGCGCGGAACGGGTCGAACAGGCGGTGGTACGCCGCCAGCAGCGCTTTCTTGGCGTGGCCGTAGCCGTAGTTGCCGGCGCGGAAACTGGCGGCCATTTCCGCCACTTCGCCGGGCGTCGCGAAGAGCTTGTAGAGTTCGTAGATGGAATTGCCTTCCGGCTCCTTGGGCTCTTCCATGGTCTTCGAGTCCGTCACGATGCCCATCACCTTCTTTTTGATGGCGCCGGCCGGCTCGAAGAGCTCGATCGTGTTGTGGTAGCTCTTGGACATCTTCTGCCCGTCCGTGCCCGGAATCGTGGCGACGGTTTCGGGAATGTACGCGTCCGGCATTTTGAAGATTTCGCCGTAGGCGTTGTTGAACTTCTGCGCGAGGTCGCGCGTCACTTCCAGGTGCTGCTTCTGGTCCTTGCCCACCGGCACGAGGTCGGACTGCATGATCAGGATGTCGGCCGCCATCAGCACGGGATAGGCGAAAAGCCCGTGCGTCGCCTCGAAGCCGTGCGCCATTTTGTCCTTGTAGCTGTGGCAGCGCTCCAGCAGGCCCATCGGCGTGAGGCACGAAAGGTACCACGCGAGCTCCTGCACTTCGGGCACGTCCGACTGGCGGTAGATCACCGACTTCTCGGGATCGAGGCCGCACGCGAGGTAGTCGAGCGCCACGTCGCGCGTGGCGTCGCGCAGCGCCGCGCCGTCGCGCACCGTGGTCATCGCGTGGAAATTCGCGATGAACATGAAGTTCTCGCCCTTCTCCTGAAGGTCGAACATCG
>JAKSOX010000299.1 GCA_024405335.1 Kiritimatiellia bacterium | reverse complement strand
GATGCGCTTGAAGTCGATCGTGCGCGGATAGGCCGAGGCGCCCGTCAGCAGGATCTTCGGCTTCACCTCCATCGCCTGCTTCTCCATCGCATCGTAGTCGAGCATCTCCGTCTTCGGATCGACCGTGTAGGGGACGATGTTGTAGATCTTGCCCGAGAAGTTCACCGGCGAGCCGTGCGAGAGGTGTCCGCCCTGGTCGAGCGAGAGGGACATGATCGTGTCACCCGGCTTGATCGTCGCGAAGTAGACCGCCATGTTCGCGGCGCTCCCGCAGTGCGGCTGCACGTTCGCATGGTCCGCGCCGAAGAGCTTGCAGGCGCGCGTGCGGGCGAGTTCCTCGGCCGCGTCGACCGGCAGGCACCCCGAATACCAGCGCTTGCCCGGATAACCCTCGGCGTACTTGTTCATCAGCACCGAACCCGCCGCCATGCGCACCGCGCGGGACGACGTGTTTTCGGACGCGATCAAGTTGATTTCCGTGTCCTCCTGGACGGTCTGCGCCTTGATGGCCGCGTAAACCTCGGGATCGGCGGACGCGAGATACGAGCAGTCGCTCAGACGCTTGGCGCGTTCGATTTTCGCGCGGCGGCGCGCATGGCGCTCGGCGTCGTCCACGGCCGTGCCGACGAAGGTCTTCAGGATTTCGCCGGCCGTCGCCGCGTCCGTCTTGGCCGCGCCGAGGCAAAGCACGTTCGCGCCGTTGTGCTGGCGCGCCAGCTGCGCGTCGCCGGCGTCGCGGCAAAGCGCGGCGCGAACGCCCTGGAAGCGGTTCGCCGCCATCGTCATGCCCTCGCCCGAGGTGCACACGAGCACTCCGAAATCGACTTCCCCGAGCGCGACTTTTTCGGCCACCGCGTCCGCGAAATCAGGATAGTCGCAACTGTCCGCGGTCGCCGGACCCACGTCCGTCCACGTCGCGTCCGGAAGCATTTTCTTGACTTCTTCCTTGAGAACGAACCCGCCATGATCGGAACCCAATGCAATCTTCATCGTTTTACCTTCTTTTCTGGTGCAAAAAAAACGGGGCGATTATATCAAAAAAATCGCCGCCGTTCAACCATTTCAGCTTCTGGAGTTTACCCATTTTTGAATTTTTCCACTTCCGTTCGGTGATTTTTCCCGCTTCCGTTCGGGTAATTTGCTGGTTTTCGTTCGGCAACTTTGTTGTCGTTGTGGACGGCCAAACGGCTCTGCGACGTGGACGTCACGCGAATTTGCGCCCTGTTTTTCCGGCAAAGGACGTGGAATGAGGCAATTGCAAAAACTGGGTGGATGATTGACAGGCGTAAAGCATCACGCGGGGCGCGGACTCCGGCCGCGCCGCCGGTCAGACCGCGATCTCTTCGGCGCGGATGAGCGAGGTGCCCTGGAAATGGTAGAGCAGGCAGTGCAGCCGCGTGCCCGCGGCGAGCTCCGGCACGAACGGATCCGCCGCGTAACGCCGGAGCTGCGCGATCCCCTCTTCGGCCTTCGCCGCGACCTCCGCCGGCGTCGCCTCGGGCTTCGAGTACTTGAGCTCGACGATGTAGCTGTCGCGCACGTC
>JAKSOX010000298.1 GCA_024405335.1 Kiritimatiellia bacterium | reverse complement strand
ACGCGGAAAATCACGCGACGCGGCGGAGGCGCAGCGCGAAGAACACGATGAGCGCCATGCCTACGACGCTCGCGGCGTCCGGCGTCTGGCCGAAAAACAGCAGTCCGAACAGCGCCGTGAACAGGATGTTCGTGTAGTCCCACGCCACGATGCGGCGCGGCTCGGCCAGCCGGTAGGCCGCCGTGACGCCGAACTGGCCGACTGCAGCGCCCGCGCCCGCGCCAACCAGCACGAGCAGCTGCATCGGCGCGATGGGGTGCCAGTCGAACACGAGAAACGGCACGGACGCCAGGCACGAAAACGTCGAAAAGAACAGCACGATCGCCCGCGGCGGGATTTTCAGGACGCCGAGCTTGCGCACGCACGCGTACGCCGCGCCAGCGAAAAGCCCGCTCGCGAAACCGGCGCACGCCGGCAACGCCGCCGTCGCCGCGAACCCCGGCTTCACCACGCACATCGCCCCCGCGAACGCACCCAGCACGCACGCCCCCTGCCGCCAAGTCGCGCGCTCGCCCAGGAAAAGCGCGCTGAACAGCACCGTGAAAAACGGCGCCGTCTTGTTCAGCGCCATCGCGTTCGCGATCGGCACGTGCGAAAGCGCGTAGAAGTTCAGGAAGATGCCCAGCGTGCCGAACGACGCGCGCAGGACGAGCGTGGTCCACGCGGCCGCCGTCCAGACGCTCCGCGCGGCGGGCGCGTCCGCCCGGCCGCCGCGCAGCGCGGGCAGGAACATCCCCGCCGCCACGGCCATCGCCACCGCGTTGCGGAAAAACGACTTCTCCGGCGACGGCAGATACGCGCCGAAGGCGTCGGCGCCGCGCACGCACGCCGCCATCACCGCGAAGCCGAACGCGGAAACGACGAGGCACGCCGCGCCTTTGACCACGTCGTTCACGAAAGCTTCGTGGCGCCCATCTGCGCGTTGGCGACCGGTTTGGCCAGTTCCTTGCGGAGTTCTTCCGTGTCCTTGTCGTTGAAGTTGATGGGATTGTTGTCGCGCCAAATGAGCGGGCCCGCGCCCTTCTCGCGGTGGTAGAGCGTGGCGTTCGGCGAGTTCTTGGAGAACCGGCCGCCGGACACGATCAGCGACCCCTTCTCGTGCCGGAACACCACGGGGTTGTCCATCTTGAACGACCAGTTGTTGTAGTACGCGCAGTTGAGGATGCGCGCGTCCTTGCACACGTTGTAGCCGATCATCGCCGTGTCGGCGTAGCAGTCCTCGAGCACGCAGTCGTCGCCGCGGAGGTCGAACGCGATGGAATTCGGCAGGTATTCGGGTTCGGTCGTGCCCGCTTTCCGGACTGGACCGCCCCACACGTGGCAGCGCGTGTAGCGGTTGGACCAGCGGAGGTCGCGCACGCCCGTCGTGTAGTCCACCACCACCAGATCCGTGAAGTGCGAGTCGCCGATGTTGGTGAGGAAGCCCACATTGCCGGCGAGGCCCGGAATCTTGCACACGAAATAGAGGTTGTTCGCGATGATCTCGTATCCGCCTTCGACCGAACGCGGCAGTTCTGGGTCGCCCAGCTGGAGACCGACCTTTTTGCCGTTGCGGAAAGTGCCGTCGGCGATCGTGAAATGCCGCGCGCCGAGCAGATTCGCGCACGAGGCGAGCCCGTTGCCGTCGAAGTCGCCGCCGCGGATGAAGAGGTTGTG
>JAKSOX010000297.1 GCA_024405335.1 Kiritimatiellia bacterium | reverse complement strand
CGCTCATGCGATCCACACGAGCGCGCCCGGCTGGGAGGCGTCGGCGTCGCGCTCCTTGCCGATGCGCTCGAGCAGCGCGCCCGGCAGCGTCAATTTGCCGCCCGCGAAACGGACCTCGTCCGTGACGTCGTGCACGTCGCCGTCCGCCAGGTCCTGCGCGAACGCGCGGACGCCCTCCGCCGCGTCGAGCGTCAGCGAGCCGAAGCGGCCGAACACGCCCAGCGGCACGCCCGGTTCGAGCGTCGCCTTGAGCGCCACGTCCGCCGGCGGAGTGCGCCATTCGCCCTCCTGCACGCGCGGAAGCGCCAGCGCGGAAAGCGCGCCGTTCGGATGGCGCGCGCACGCCACGTACGGCGCCGCGTCGCCCGTCTGCTTCACGTCGGGCGGCGGCATGCCGCGCGAAACGCGCGCGGGCGCGCCCTGCGACACGTCGCGCCCTTGCGCCGGCCCGTACCAGAAATTCTCCTTCGTGGCGCGCCAGGAGTCGGCAAGCGTCTCGTCGCTCCAATGGACCCGGTAGCCGGGCGTCGGACCGAAAGCCGGCGCCAGCCGCGCCCAGCGGACGGCGCGGTCGATTTCCTTGAGCCGCAGGGCGTTTTCCTGTCCCTTCGGGAAAAGGCCGTCGTGCGGCTCCCAGCCGCCGCGCATGCCGCCGAACGCGCAGCCGAGGCACGCGCCGAGGTACGCGCAGTCCTCCGTGGAAACGATCGCCTTCGAACCCGTCTCCTCCGCGAGCTTCAGGTCGCACAGCGTGCGGTCGAGCGCCTGCGGCGCCACCAGCGGATCGTACCAGTCGTAGATGCGCCAGCAATCCGAAAACGGCAGGATCCTGCGTTCGAGGTCGCGCAGCGACGCGTCCTCGGGGCCGACGAAACGCCGCCCGCCGCCGGCGCCCTTCTTGGCGTCGAAACCGCTCAGCGGCGGCTGGCACACGCAATGCTCCACGATCACGTCCGGGGCGATCTGGTCGCGCAGACGCGAAAGCATGCGCCGGAATTCGACGTCGGCGCAATGGTCGCCCCAGTCCATCTTGAGGTAGCGGATGCCCGCCTTGGCGATCCAGTCGTACTTGCGCTTCCATTCCTCCTCGGCGGAAACGCCCTTCCAATCCGGATGGCCGCATTCCGCCTGGGACTGGACGCACGTCCAAAGCCCCGCGCCGCGCCAACCGGCGTCTTCCGTGCGCTTCGCGAGCTGGGCGAGACGCTCGGCGGGAGACCCCTTGAAGGACGGGAACCGCTGCGGGTGCGGGAACATCGCCGCGAACTCCGCGCGCTGGCCGGGCTGCGCGCCGTAGGGCACGTCCCAGCCGTCGTCGAACACGAAGAAAAGCTCCGCGCGGGATTCCGGGAAGAAGGAAGCGTACCCGCCCTTGCCGAACGCGGCGATTTCGTCGATGCCGTCGCGCGTCGCGTTGCCGCCCTCGGGGCGGCGCGAACGGTCCGCCAGCACGGGCGTCCGGAAGGTCGCGCCCTGCGCGCACCACGTGCACCAGTAGTTCGGCGAAGGCGCCAACGCCTTCGCGGGCAGCAGGCTGCGCGCCCCCGCCCAACATCCGCCCAAACCGAACGCCGCGCAGGCGGCGGCGCCGTTGCCCAGAAAATCGCGTCTCGTTGTCATGCGCGCATTGTACCACGTGGAGTCCGTCGCCGTCAAACGCGC
>JAKSOX010000296.1 GCA_024405335.1 Kiritimatiellia bacterium | reverse complement strand
GCACGGCCAGCACGCCGTCCGCCGCCGCCGCAATCGCCCGCCGGAACCGCGGCGCGTCGTCCGTCTCGCCCGCCAAGCGCGGGAAGTCCTTCAGATTCGCGTCCTCGATGCCGCCCCACGCGGCGAACGCCGCCAACGCCAGTCCAATCGCAATCGTCTTTTTCATGATTGTTCTCCTTTTTTCAGCGAACGTACGGCTGCGTCCAGGCGCAGCGCATTTTCGGGTGCAACGGAGCCGTCGCGAGGCCCGGTTCCGTCGGCGATTCGATCCGGGCCCGCACGTAGAGGTCGTCGGCCGCCATCGTGTAAGAGGCGACAAGGCGCTCGCCGGGGCGGCCCGTCGCCGTTTTCGCCGTCAGGCCGATCTTCGGATCGTAGACGCGGATCGTGCGCAGATGCGCGTTGGGCGCGTCCTTCCGCTCCTTGTCCGGACGCACGGCGAACGTGGCGACGGGCTCTTCGCGGAAATCGGCCTTCGACACGATGAAGCGGATCGTCAGCGGCGCATCGGCTTTCCCCGCCGCCGCAACCGTCAGGGTGCCGGTCTTCGCGTCGAAGGCGAAGTCCTCGGGTTCCAGGCCCTCGCACGCCGCGAAGTCGCCGCGGTTCATCGCCTCCACGAGCGAGGCCGCGTCGAGACGCTCGGCGCGGACGAGCGTCCAGGCGTTGCCGGGGATGCACATGTCCCAGTCCTCGCCGTGGTAGGCGTGCGTGTCGTCCGTGCCGATGCCGTAGAGCGGCGGCTGCCCGCGGCGGCAACGGAAGGCGTTGACGACGTCCCACAGGCGGTCGGCGTCGAAGCCGTCGCCCGGCAGTTCCTTGGCCGGGGCGAAACTGCCGCCGCCGTTGCACAACTCGAAGAAACGCACCTTCGGTGCGTCGATCAGCACCTCGGGGCCGACGTCGTACCACTGCCAGACCGGATGGTTGAGCGCGAACAGGTGGGGGCGCCCCGTCCGGTCGGCCAGTTCCTGCGCGGACGCGCGATGCTCTTCGAGGAACGCCGCGAGCGGCACGTCCTTGCGCCCGTTCGCGGGATCGCCCTTCTCCCAGAGCGGAATCTGCCCGGGCAGGTTGACGAAGTTCACGTGCAGGTTGTGGCGGCGGCCGTCCGAGTAGTCCATGCCGGTCGTGGCCTCGACGGCCGGCAGCAGCAGGAACCGTCCCGGGTCGTCGAACGCCGCGGCGAGCTCGGCGTACGTCTTCAGGCGCACCTCGGTGGAGCCGTCGGCCGCCGTGCGCTCCTCGGGCGCGAAACGGGCGCGGTAGATCGCATAGTCCTCCTCCGTGGGCGGCGGCGGCCAGCCCTTCCGCTCCTTGACGATTTTGCGCCAGAAGTCGGGATCGTCCTGGAAGCGGTTGTGGTCGCTCAGGCAGAAGAAGTTGTAGCCGCGGCTCTTGTACCAGTCGACGCATTCCTCGGGGAAGGCGCGCCCGTCGCTCCAGAACGAATGCGCGTGCAGCACGCCCTTGTACCAATGGCGTCCGCCGCCGGCCGGCCGCGGCGCCGACGGACCGACGCACCCGCCGCCCAGCGCCAAAGCGCCCGACGCGGCCATTCCCTTGAGAAAAGTCCGCCTGCCGAAGAAATGGTCCTGCCGCTTCAAATCTCCGCTCCTTTCATGCGATTCTCACTTGAACATGACGAGCGCGCCGGTTTTCTTC
>JAKSOX010000295.1 GCA_024405335.1 Kiritimatiellia bacterium | reverse complement strand
GCGCAGGCCAAGCACGAGGCCAAGGCCGCCGAGGCGCTGAAAAGCGCGTTCAACGCGAGCAACCAGATCGTCAAGGCGTGGGCGGACAAGGCGAAAGCCGAGGCGGACGCGCAGGACGCCGCGGCGCAGGAGGCGGAAGAAAAACGTAAAGCTGCCGAGGCGGAAGCCGTCAAAGCCGCCGAAGACGCGGACGCGCGCGAACTGGCCGCCGTCGAGGCGGAGGAGAACCGCAAGAAGGCGGAAGCGCTGCGCGCGGCCGAAGAGGCCAAACGCGATGCGGCGCAGGCCGCGCTCCGTTTCGTCGAAACCACCAACGCCACCCGCATGGCGGAATTGGCGGCGGCGGAACGCGCGAACGAACGGTTGGCGCTGGAAATCAAAAACCGGGAACTCGCCGTGAAGGAACTCGCGCTGCGCAAGGCCGATTACGAGCGGCGCATCGCGGACGTCGCCATGCTCCAGGAGGAACTGCGCCGCCGCGAAGAGGAGACGCGACCCGAGTTGACCGTGGCCGATTTGATGACCACGGAAGCCCCCGAGCCGGAAATCCTCGGCACGGTCATCACCAACAAGCCGCCGGAGCCGGAAGCGCTGACCGGCGCCGACGCGTTGCTGGCCGCGGTTCAGGGGCAGCGCGCGAGCATGCTGTCGAACGTCGCCGTCCGCGCGCGCACGCAAACCACCAACACGGTGGAAACGCTGGCGCGTGAAGCGGCCAAGGCGGGCAACAAAGCGCTCGCCGCGCACTATCTGCGCCAATTGAAGATTCTTTATCCCGATCAAAAGGTGGAGAAAAAATGAAAGTTCTGGGCGTGATTCCGTCCCGGTACGGTTCGAGCCGTTTTCCGGGGAAACCCCTGGCGACGCTCGCGGGAAAACCGCTCGTCGCGTGGGTGGTGGAACAGGTGAAGAAGGCGAAGTCGCTGGACGACGTGATCGTCGCCACGGACGACGAACGCATCAAGGCCGCCGTGGAGGAGTGGGGCGGCAAGGCGGTGATGACGCCGAGCGAACTCCCGAGCGGCACGGACCGCATCGCCTGCGCGGCCGGCGACTTCGCGGACGACGACGTGCTCGTGAACGTGCAGGGCGACGAACCGCTGATCGACCCCGCGCTGATCGACGCGCTCGTCGCGCGCATGCGCGAACCGGGCGGCAAATGGGACATGGCCACGGCCGTCACGCCGATCAAAAAGCCGGAGGACCTCGCCGCGAAGAGCGTCGTGAAGGCCGTGCTGGACCGCGACGACGGCGCGCTCTATTTTTCGCGCCTCCCGATTCCGTGCGACCGCGACGGCGCGCCGGATCTCGCAAGCGGGCTCTACGTGCGCCATTTGGGCATCTACGCATACCGCGGGGGGTTCCTGCGGCGGTTCGTGGCCGAAAAGCCGTGCGCGCTGGAGCGGACGGAAAAGCTCGAGCAGTTGCGCGCGCTGTGGATGGGCGGCAAGATCGCCGTGATCCGCACGGAGGACGAAGGGGTGGGCGTGGACACGCCCGAAGACGCGGTGCGCGTCGCGGAAATTTTGGCATCCAAAAACGGTTGACAGGAACATCATGGAAGAAATCAGAGTGCGTTTCGCCCCGTCCCCGACGGGCAAGGTCCACATCGGAAACATCCGCGCGGCCATCTACAACTGGCTTTACGCGCGCCACGTCGGCGGCAAGTTCCTGCTGCGCGTGGA
>JAKSOX010000294.1 GCA_024405335.1 Kiritimatiellia bacterium | reverse complement strand
AACCAAATGCGACAACTGCACCTGCGCGGCCAAGCCCGCGTGCTGCGGCGTGTACGGGAACTGGAGCGCCAAGCTCCCCTACGCCGACTTCTTCGCCGGCAGTTTCATCTTCTCGAAGGACGAGAAGGGCTCGCCCAAGGCGTTCGTGCTGTGGCGCTGGGGTTCGCCCGAGTGGGTCAACAACCTCAAGATCGAAGGCAATTCGTTCTCCTTCGACCATCCGTATGGCGTCCACTACCGCGGCACCGTGTGCGGAGACAAGCTCGAAGGCGAGCTGCAGGACTACGACACGCGCAACGGCAAGGCCACCAGCGAATGGCGCAAGTTCACCGGCTGGCGCAACCAGCCCGTGCCGGCGGCGAACACGGCGGACGCCAAATTCGGCGCGCCGGTCGACCTGCTGAAGGACGGCCTCGACGGCTGGAAGTCGATGAACCCCAAGGCGAAGTTCGGCTGGTCGTTCAAGGACGGCGTCCTGTCCAACAAGCTCGGCCTCGACGCCAACGGCCACTGGGCCGGCGGCGGCGCGAACCTCATGAGCAAGCGCGCCGATTTCAAGGACTTCAACCTCGAGTACGACGTGTCCGTGCCCAAGGATTCCAACTCGGGCGTGTACCTGCGCGGCCGCTACGAAATCCAGGTCGTGGACAGCTACGGCAAGCCGATCGACCGCCACAACATGGCCGCCTACTACGGCCGCAAGGCTCCGTGCGTCTCCGCCGAAAAGAAGCCCGGCGAATGGCAGCACGTGTCCGTGACGCTCTACAAGCGCCATCTCACGGTGGTCCTCAACGGCCGCAAGATCATCGACAACGCCGAAGTCGAAGGCGTCACGGGCGGCGCGATCGACGCCGACGTCGAAGCCGCCGGTCCGATCTACCTCCAGGGCGACCATTCCGACGCCGACTTCAAGAACATGATCCTCCGTCCCGTGGTGGAGTGATCTTGGCCCGCGTGGTCATTTTGGCGGCAGGGGATTTCCCCCGCCCGGGCGGCGTTGCGCGGCGGCTTCTCGAAACCGCCGCGCACGTCGTTTGCTGCGACGGCGCGGCGGACGCGTTCCGCCGCCGGCTGGGGCGCGTTCCGGACGCGGTGGTGGGCGATTGCGATTCGCTCAAGGGCCGGTTCCCGTGCGTGGTGCGCGTGGCCGACCAGGACACGAACGACCTCGAGAAGGCGGTGCGCTACTGCCGCTCGCGCGGGTGGCGCTCGCCGGTGGTGGTGGGGGCAGTCGGCAAGCGCGAGGACCACACGGTCGGCAACGTGTTCCGCGCGCTTGACCTGGACGTGGAAATCGTCACGGATTTCGGCCGGTTCACGCCGTTTTGCGGCCGGAAGAGCTTTCGCACCAGCAAGGGGCAGGCGGTGTCCGTGTTCGCGCCGGATCCGGCCACGCGCATGACTTCCAAAGGCCTCGAATGGCCTTTGGACGGCGTTCGCTTCGCGAATTTGCACTGCGCCACGCTCAACCGCGCCACGGGCGCGCGCGTGACGATCGAGAGCGACCGTCCCGCGCTGGTGTTCGTGGGCGGCGAAATGGTTTGAACGGTGGACGCCAGACGTGCATTGTGCTTGTAAAAGATGTCGTGTTTTGGCATACTGTCCGTCGTTTGTTGCGAGAATGAAAGGAAACGGAATGAAAAAGGCGTTTGGTTGGATGCTGGCCGCGGGGGCGGCCGCGTGTGCATGGGCGGACA
>JAKSOX010000293.1 GCA_024405335.1 Kiritimatiellia bacterium | reverse complement strand
TCGTGGAGGAGCCGGCGGACGTGGTGACGATCGAGTCCTCGGGCGCGTTCCGCGGACGCTACCACGTGCTGGGCGGCAAATTGTCGCCGGTGCGCCGTCTCGGTCCAGAAAAGCTGCGCGTTGCGGAACTCGTCTCGCGCATACCGGCCGAGGGAATCAAAGAAGTGCTCGTGGCCGTTTCCACCGACATGGAAGGCGACGCCACGGCCGGCTATCTGGCCGAGCTGCTCAAACCGCTCGGCGTTTCCACCACCCGTCTCGCGTTCGGTCTGCCGGCCGATTCGGGCGTTTCCTATTCCGATCCGCTTACGCTCCGACGCGCCATCGCGTACCGAGTCACGGTGTGAAGACGGTTTTGACTTTCGCGAGGGCCATGCCTTGAAAAAACTTCTGTCGGCGGCGGTTTTGTCCGCGGTTTTTGTCCTGAACGCCGAAACCGTTCGCGTGTTCGACCGCGACGTGTTCGTGCAGAATCCCAACTACGACAAGTCGAAAATTGAGCCGTATTCGCTGGAGGATCCGTTGACATTCGCCGACGGCCGCAAAGTGAAGACGCCCGAGGATTGGCAGGCGCGCCGGCGCGAAATCCTCGGCATTTTCGCCCGCGAGATGTACGGCGCGGAGCCGCCGAAACCCGAGGCGGTCGTCACGGAACTGGCGGACGAGAAAGTCGCCGCCGGCGGATTCGCGATCCGCCGCCAGTACAAAATGTGGTTCAAGCGCGACAAGTCTGGGCCGTGCGTGACCTGGATCGCGTGGATTCCTCGGCACGCGAAGAAGCCCGTGCCTGTGATTTCCTTTCTGAACTACAACGGCAACCAGGAACTCGTGCCGGACGAAGACCTTCCGCTGCAGACGGGTTGGCGGCGCAACGGCGACGGGGTGAAGGACCACGCTACGATCGGCACGACGCGCGGGCTGCTCCAGAATCCCTCCAACCGCACGACGTTCCCGCTTGGCGTCATCCTCGCGCGCGGCTACGCCGTGATGAGCGCGTGTTACTGCGAAGTGTCGCCCGATCCCGACGCGGGAGAACCCGATCCGAAGTTCCGCCAGTCCCCGTTCGCCTACACGGGCGTGTTCGAGCTGTGGGGACCGCGCGATCCGAAGCGTACGGACGACGTCACGGCGATCGGCGCCTGGGGGTGGGCGCTTTCGCGCGGACTCGACCTCGCCGAGCGTATTCCCGAGATCGACGCGAAGAAGTGCGTGGTGACGGGGTCCTCCCGTCTCGGCAAAAGCGCGCTCATGGCGGCGGCTCGCGACGAGCGTTTTGCGGTGTGCGTGCCGAACCAGACGGGCGGCGGCGGCGCGCCGTTGGCGAAGCGCAACTACGGCGAGAACGTGTCCACCGAGAACCGCGCGTTCACGCATTGGTACTGCAAGGCCTACGCGAAGTACGCCAGGGAGCCGTGGAAGACGCTCCCGTTCGACCAGCACCTGTTTCTCGCGTGCGTCGCGCCGCGTCCGCTGATGATCCAGGGCTTCGACTCGCCGTGGTTCGACACGGAAGGGGAGTTCCTGGCGCTCAAGGCGGCGAGTCCAGTGTGGAAATTCCTGGGCAGGACGGGCCTGCCGGACGTTGCCTGGCCGGCCGATTTCGACACGTCCGCCATCGGCCGGGACGTTGCGTACGTGCGCCGTTGCGAGGACCACGGCATCGCGGCGTGCGACTGGGTTTGGATGCTCGACTTCGCGGATCGCGCGCTGGG
>JAKSOX010000292.1 GCA_024405335.1 Kiritimatiellia bacterium | reverse complement strand
CATCCTGGCCGTGAACGCCATGCGCGTGAAGTGGCTCGAAGAGAATCCGTGAGGCCTCGGCTGTTCGGCGGTTCGGCCGGGTGCGTGGCGGGCGCCGCGCATCCGGCCGATTCATTTCCGCGGCACTACCCGAAAAAACGGAAACGTGGTACAATACCGCGCGTTTTTTACAAGGAGCAAACATGAAATACGACAAAAACCATGCACTTTTGGAATGCGCGATTCCGGGCGTGCCCGTGAAGAGCGGCAAAGTTCGCGACGTGTTCGATTTGGGCGACAAGCTGCTGATGGTGGTGACGGACCGCATCAGCGCTTTCGACGTGATCCTGCCGTGCGGCGTGCCCGAGAAGGGCAAGGTCCTCAACCAGCTCTCGCTCTTCTGGCTCGAGTTCTTCGGCGTGAAGAACCACCTCGTCACCGCGGACGTGGACGAATATCCCGAAATCCTCCAGCCCCACAAGGAAGACCTCCGCGGGCGCTCCATGCTCGTGAAGAAGGTGAAGATGGTGGAGGTGGAGTGCATCGCCCGCGGCTATCTCACCGGCAGTGGCTGGAAGGAATACCAGAAGTCGCAGACGGTGAACGGCGAGAAGCTCCGCGCCGGCTACGAGAACGCGTCCAAGCTGGACGAAGTGCTGTTCACGCCCACCACCAAGGCGGCGATCGGCGACCACGACGAGGCGATCGACTACGGGCAGACGGTCGCGCTCGTGGGCGAAACCACGGCGAAGTTGCTCAAGGACGCGACGATCGGCCTCTACTCCAAGGCGGCGGATTACGCCCGCACGCACGGCATCATCATCGCGGACACGAAGTTCGAGTTCGGCCAGGACGCCGACGGTTCCCTCATCCTCGCGGACGAGGTCCTCACGCCCGACTCCTCGCGTTTCTGGCCCGAGGCCAGCTACAAGGTGGGAGCCAATCCGCCTTCGCTCGACAAGCAGTTCGTGCGCGACTGGCTTGATTCCGTGCACTTCAACCACCAGCCGCCGGGGCCGGTGCTGCCGGACGACGTGATCGCCCGCACGCACGACATCTACGTGAAGGCGTACGAAGACCTCTCCGGCCGGAAACTCGTTTAAGAACACCAGCAAAAAGGACAGAAACCATGGGCATATTCGACCAGATGAAACAGGCGATGCAGATGCGCAACGAAGCGAAGCGCATCCAAGCCGAAATCGAAAAAATCTCCTTCACGTACGAGAACGGCGGCATCAGCGTCGTTGCGCGCGGCGACTTCACGATTTCCTCCATCAAGATTGCCCCCGAGACGTGGGCGGAAGCGTCCTCCGGCAAGACGGAGCGCTTCGAAACGATGCTCTTCAACGTGGTCAACGGCGCGCTCAAGGGCGTGAAGAAGACCACCCAGGAGCAGATGGCCAAGATGATGCAGACCGGCGGCATGGGCAGTCTTTTCGGCAAGTAAGCCATGATGCCGCCGATCGAAGATCTCGAGCGGACGCTGAGTCGCCTTCCGGGCCTCGGTCGGCGCAGTGCGTCGCGCGCCGCATTGGCGTTGCTGCGCGAGCCGGACCGCCTGTTGGAGCCGCTCGTGCTCGCGCTCCAGTGCGCACGGCGCGAAGTCGTCTGCTGCGCGCGCTGCGGCGCATTCACCGTGCGGGCGAACGATCCGTGCGCGCTGTGCGCGGACCCTTCGCGCGACGGCGCGACGCTGTGCGTCGTGGAGGAGCCGGCGGACGTGGTGACGATCGAGTCCTCGGGCGCGTTCCGCGG
>JAKSOX010000291.1 GCA_024405335.1 Kiritimatiellia bacterium | reverse complement strand
TTCATCTTCGCCACTCCGGCGGCCACGTCGTCCGGACCGAGGAACACGGCCTTCGCGCAGCTCGATTCGCCCGCGCGGGAAAAGAACTGCTTCGGCTTGAGCTTCTTGAGCGACAGGTTCACGCACTCGCCCCGCGCGCGGAGCCGGGCGGCGAGTTTGAGCGCGGCGTCGCGCTGCTCCGGGAACATGTAGCCCACGTACACGCCCTTCTTCGGCACGGCGGCGCTTTCGCCGAGACGCGCCTTCAGGAGCTCCGTCACCACCACGTCGCCGAAACCGAGGCCCACGGCCGTCGCGGGCGCGCCGCCGATCGTGGTGAGCAGGTTGTCGTAGCGGCCGCCGCCGAAAATCGCGCGGAATTCGCGCTTGGCGTCGAAGCACTCGAACACGATGCCCGTGTAGTACGCGAGGCCGCGGATGACCGAAACGTCGAATTCGAGGCACTCGGCGAAGCCGGCGATTTCCGCCAACCGGAACAGCTCCCGCAGATTCGCCGCCGCCGGGGAGTCCGCGCCGCCGCCCTTTTTCACGAGCGCTTCCGCTTCGTCCAGCGACTTGAGGTTCATGATCGCGAACGCCGCCGCCACGCCCGCGTCGTCCACGCCGTTGTCCTTCATCATGCGCGCGAGTTCTTCGTCCGGCATTTTGCCGCGCTTGTCGAGCGCGAGGAACACCTGCGCGTGCAGCGCGGACGGGATGCCGCTCGCCGCCAGCAGTTCGGAAAGGAGCGCCCGGTTCGAGACGTGCACCTTGAAGTCGGCGCGGGAAAGGCCCATGCGCAGCAGCGCGTCCACCGCCGCGCCGAGCACTTCGGCCTCCGCGAGCACGCTTTCCTCGCCGACGACGTCGCAGTTCCACTGGTAGTGTTCGCGCTTGCGGCCCTTGGTCATGCGCTCGTAGCGGAAGCACTGCGCGATCGTGTTCCATTTCAGCGGGAACGAAAGCGATCCCTGGCGCTGCGCCACCATGCGCGCGAGCGTGGGCGTCATTTCGGCGCGGAGCGCGATGTGGCGTTCGCTCTTGTCGAAGAAGTGGTAGATCTGCTCGCCCACCTCTTCGCCGGCTTTGCGCGCCAGAAGTTCGTAGCTTTCCACGACGCATGCGTCGTAGGGCTCAAAGCCGTGCGCCTCGCCCGCCGCGCGGAACGCATCGAACACGCGGTTGCGCCACGCCATGTCCTCCGGATAGAAATCGCGCATGCCGCGCGGAGGGTCGAATGAAATTTCGTTGGCCATTGTTTTTCCTCAACGGTGAATTTTAACCTTTGCGCAAATCCTTTGCAACGAAAATCAAGCGGTTTTTTCCAGCGCCGCCGCGACGCGGTCGGACACGTCCTTCTCCGCCAGCGCCGAAAGCACCGGCTCCAACTCGCCCTCCACGATGCGGTCGAGCGAATAGAGAGTGAGGTCCACGCGGTGGTCCGTGAGGCGGTTCTGCGGGAAGTTGTAGGTGCGGATGCGCTCGGAACGGTCGCCCGAACCGCGCAGGGAAAGGCGGTTCGCGCCGAGCTTCGCCTCCTCTTCGCGGCGCTTCTGGTCCAGAATGCGCGCCTTGAGCGTGGCCAGGCACTTCTCCTTGTTCCGCTGCTGGCTGCGCTCGTCCTGGCACTGCGCCACGAGCCCCGTGGGCAGATGCGTCATGCGGATCGCCGAATACGTGGTGTTCACGCCCTGGCCGCCGTGGCCGCCGGCGCAGAAGATGTCGATGCGCAGGTCCTTTTCGGGAATCTCGAAGT
>JAKSOX010000290.1 GCA_024405335.1 Kiritimatiellia bacterium | reverse complement strand
GGGGGGTGTTTCGTGGGATTTTTCAAAGCATACGACATGCGCGGCACTTTCGGGGCCGATTTCGACCTGGACGTGGTTTTCCGCGTGGGCAAGGCGTTGCCGGAAACCGTGGGCGGCAGACGCTGGCTCGTCGGGCGGGACTGCCGCGAAACGAGTCCGCAGGTGCGCGACGCGCTGGTGGCCGGCCTCGCCGCCGGCGGCGCGGAGGTGACGGATCTCGGCCTCTGCACCACGCCGATGGTCTACTTCTTCACCGCCGAAGGAGATTTCGACGGTTCCGTGATGATCACCGCTTCCCACAATCCGCCGTCTGACAACGGACTCAAGGTGTCCCGGCGCGGCGCGCTTCCCGTGGGGTACGATTCGGGCCTTGCGGACGTGGAAAAGCGCGTGGCGGCGTCGGCGGAAAAATTCCCCGGCGGCCCGTCGCCGCAAGCGGCGGCGCTCGACGGTCTCGCGGAATACGTCGCTTGGCTCAAGGCGCGGTCCCCGGCGATCGACGCGGGTTTCCGTTACGCGGTGGACTGCTCCAACGGCATGGCCTCCATTTTCGCGCGCGAACTTTTCCCGGACGCGGCGGCGATCCTGAACGCCACGCCCGACGGCGCGTTTCCGTGCCATTCGCCGAACCCCCTGAAAGCGGAGGCGCGCGAACAGCTCGCGGCCTGCGTGCGCGAACGCGGTCTCGACTGCGGCGTCGTTTTCGACGGCGACGCCGACCGCTGCATGTTCGTGGACGAAACGGGCGCGTTCATCCAGCCGGACTACCTGATACCCGTGTTGGCGGAAACGTTCCCGGCGGACGCCGGCAAGGCGGTGATCCACGACGTGCGCACGTCGCGCGGCGCGGTCGGGCGCCTGCGCGAACGCGGCTTCACGCCCGTGATGGGCAAGGTGGGCCACGCCTACGCGAAAGTGCTGCTGCGCGAAACGCGGGCCGTGTGCGGCGGCGAACTGGCCGGGCACTACTACTTCCGCGATTTCCATTTCTGCGATTCTGGCGCGTGGGCCGCGCTGCGCATCCTCGCGGCGTTCGCCGCCGCGCGCCGCGCGGGCGAAACCGTTTCCGCCTTCATGAAGCCGATCTCCGGCAAGTGGGCCAACTCCGGCGAAGTGAATTTCCGCGTCGCCGACAAGGACGCCGCCATCGCGCGCGTTCTCGCGTGCGCCGCGACGCTCGCCGCGGAACGTTCGCGCGAGACGATGGACGGCTTCCGCCTCGAATACGACGAAGGGTGGATTTCGGTGCGCCCGAGCAACACCGAGCCGTATCTGCGGCTCATCGTCGAATGCGACACGCAGGAGCGCCTCGCCGCATGGCTCGGAAAACTCACGGAGGCCGTCGGGGCGTGATCGATTTCCATTGCCATTCCACGGCTTCCGACGGCACGTGCACGCCCGCCGAGGTGGCGGCGCTCGGGCGCGGTTTCCGCGCGTTGGCGCTCACGGACCACGACAACGTCGACGGCGCGCGGGAGTTTCTCGCCGCGTCGCGCGGGGACGGCGTCCGGCTCGCGGGCGTCGAATTGAGCGTCGAGCCCGGCGATGGCTACCGCCAGTTCCATCTGCTCGGCCTGGGCGTCGATCCGGACAGCCCCGCGCTGGCGGCGTTTCTGGAAAAGATCCGCGCCGGCCGCGACGCGCGCAACCTGAAAATGATCGCGCAACTGAACGCCATCGGCGTCGCGATCACGATCGAGGACGTGAAGAGGCATTCCGGCAAGAAGATCGTGGCGCGGCCGCATTTCGCGGACGC
>JAKSOX010000029.1 GCA_024405335.1 Kiritimatiellia bacterium | reverse complement strand
TCGGATTGACGAAGGACCTCCACGTCGACGATCTGACGATGGACGGCAACTGCAAACTGCGACTGAACGGCCATACGCTCTTCATCCACCACCGCAAGCACGCGCTTGGCGCGAGCGCGTCGCAGATCGTCCCCGGCGCGGACGCCGCGGGCAATCCCGGCAAAATCGTCTGGACGCGGCCGCTGCTCGTGATCGTGAAGTGAACGGGAAAGGCGAATGCGGTGGTGTGCGCCCGGCGGCGAAATCGCTTCGGGAACCTACTTGCTTTTCGTGCGGCGAATTGCGCGGCGCGGATGCGCGTGTTGTGGTATAATTCACGGCGTATGCAGTTCGTGTGGACATTTCTCGAGGGCGTCGTTTCGTTCGCGTCGCCGTGCGTGTTGCCGTTGCTGCCGGCGTACGTGGCCTACTTCGCCGCGGAAAACCGGGGACCGGCGCGCACGGCTTCGCGCGCCGCCGCGTTCGTGTCCGGGTTCTCGCTGGTGTTCGTGGCGCTGGGCGTCTTCGCGGGTTCGCTGGGCGCCGCGCTGGCCGCGCACCGCGCGGCGGTGACGGTCGTTTCCGGCGCGCTGATGATCGCGCTGGGGCTTTCGTTCCTGGGCGTGTTCCGCCTGCCGCTGAAGGGCCTCGGCGCGCGCGAAGTCGGGCGCGGTCATTGGGCGGCGTTCGTCTTCGGCGTGCTGTACGCCGCGAACCTCACCCCGTGCGTGGGGGCGTTTCTCGGCGCGGCGCTGACGCAGGCCGCCGCCGAGGGCGGGGCCCTGCGCGGCGCGCTGATGCTGCTGGCGTACGCGGCGGGGCTGGGCGCGCCGTTCGTCGCGTCCGCGCTGCTTCTGGACCGGCTGAACGCCGTCTTCGCCTGGGTGAAGCGCCATTACGACGTGGTCAACGCGCTCTCGGCGGCGTTTCTCGTGGCGCTGGGCGGGTATTTCATCGGTTCCGCGCGCGCGGTTCCGCCGGCGTCCGCGGCGGCGGAAGCGGCGTCCGCGGTTTCGGAAAAGGAAAAGGGGGAAAACATGGAAGTGACGTTGAACGAAGCGAATTTCGAAGCGGAGGTGCTCAAGCACCCGGGCACGGTGCTCGTCGATTTCTGGGCGCCGTGGTGCGGCCCGTGCCGCATGCTCGCGCCGGTGGTCGAAGAGGTCGCCAGGGAGCGGGCCGGGGAGCTCAAGGTGGGCAAGGTGAACGTGGACGAAGCGCCCGGCCTCGCCCAGAAGTACGGCATCATGAGCATCCCCGCGATCTTCGTGTTCCGCAACGGCCAGGTGGCGAACCAGGCCGTGGGCTACATGGAAAAGGAAGAACTGCTCAAACTGGTGAAATGAAGGGAAAAACGATGAAACTGAAGATGCTGTTGGCGGCCTGCTTCGCGGCCGCGGTCGTGTTGGCGGACGGGCGCGGCGAGCGCGAACTCATTTGGCCGGAAGGCAAGATGCCGCACTTCCAGGAATCCCAGGTCGCGGCGATGACGGACGAATCCGCCAAGCCCGGCTTCAAGAAGGAGGAACACCGCACGGCGTACGTGGAATGGCTCACGCCGCCCGCGGAAACGAACCGCAACGGCGCCTGCCTCGTGCTCATTTCCGGCGGCGGCTACTGGTGCTGCTGCGACTGCTGGCTCGTCGACATGTGGAACCGGAAGTTCACCGCCGAGGGCTACCAGTGCGTCAATTTCGTCTACCGCACCCCGCGGCCCGCCGGACTCGCGTTCTACCAGAGCGCGTGGGAGGACGGCCAGCGCGCGATCCGCTTCATCCGCGCCCAGGCGCAGAAGCGCGGCTTCGACCCCGAACGCATCGGCACGATCTCGATGAGCGCCGGTTCGCATCTGGCGACGCTGCTCGCCACGAGCGCGCTCACGCCCGCCTACGAGAAGGTGGACGCGCTGGACGACGTGCCGTGCCACGTCGCGTTCGCCATCACCGGCGCCATCGCCTACGGCATGACGGACGGCCTGGGCATCCCCAATTCGCGCCAGGGCGACGGGCCGGACGTGAAGCTCGATTCGATCTTCAAGTTCGACGCGAAAACGGCGCCCATGTGCATGTTCCACGGCGGCGCCGACGAATATTCCCCGTTCGCCTCCACCCACGTGTTCCGCAAGCTGCGCCAGATGAAGATCCCCTCCGAACTCCATCTTTTCGCCGACCGCCCGCACGGTTTCTGGGGCGACGACACGAAGGGCGACGACGGCACGGCCTACGACCACTGGTTCGAGGACGCCACGGGCTTCCTGCGCCAGATCAACGCGGACGGCAAACTCGGCCCCGCCGTCGCGCTCATGAGCCGCTTCCCGAACGACGACGCGCGCGCGACCGTCGAAAAAATGGACGTGTGGCCCGCGGGCAAGGCGCCCGACTTCCAGAAGCACCAGTGCGTTCCCTACCTCGAATGGCACGCGCCGAAAACCCTCAAGACGAAGGCCATCCAGATCATCTACTCCGGCGGGTGCTACACGGGCAATTCGCCGGACGGCTTCGAAGTCGCGCCCGCGCGCCGCTTCCTGAACGAAAAGGGCATGACGGTGGTGACGCTCAAATACCGCGCTCCGCGCCCGCAGAACCTCGCGAAGCACGTCACCGCGTGGCAGGATCTCCAGCGCGCCGTGCGCATCGTCCGCGACCAGGCGGCGAAACGCGGCCTCGACCCGAACCGCATCGGCATCATGGGGTCCTCCGCCGGCGGCCACCTCACGCTCATGGGCGCCACCTCGTCGCGGCACGCCGCGTACAACGCCATCGACGAGCTGGACCGGCTCCCGTGCAAGGTCCAGTGGGCCGTGGGCATTTATCCCGCGTACGCGCTCACGGACGGCCTCGAAGTGCCGAACACGACGAGCGGCACGGACGATTCCGCGCGCCTGGCGCCCGAGTTTTCGTTCGACCCCGACACGTGCCCGATGGTGTTCGTGCACGGCGAGGCGGACGCCTGGGCGGCGATGAACTCCGTGAAGGCGTGGGAGCAGCTGCGCCGCATGGGCGTGCAGAGCGACCTGCACACGCTCGCGGGCCGCAACCACTGCTTCCAGGCCAACGCTTCGCCCGGCACGGGCAGCTACACCTGGCTCAACCGCATCTGGGAATTCATGAACCACAAGGGATTCAACAAGTGACCGAACGGCAGGAAATGCAGACCGACGTGGTGGTGACGGGTTTCGGACCCGCCGCCGCCGGATTCCTCCTCACCATCGGCCCGGAACTGGCCAAGACGAAGGAAGACGGCTCGCCGCTGTACGAATCGAAGGCGATGCCGGGCTGCCCGCTGCAGGTGCAGTGCTACGAGCGCGCGGACGACGTCGGCTTCGGCGTCTCCGGCGTCGTCACGAAGGCCGAGGCGATCCAGGCGTCCTTTCCGGGCGTGGACCTCGCGGCGGAAATCCCCAACGCCGTCGCCGTCAAGGAGGAGAAGCTCGCGTATCTCTTCGACCACCTCGGCTGCTCCAAGCGCGGCCTCGGCACGAAGTTTTCCGATTTCTGCTTCCGTCTCGGCGGGCTGGTGATGAAGGGCGGCGAATGGCAGGCGCGCGAACTGCCGTTCATTCCGCCGTTCATGGACAAGAAACCCGGCTACGTGCTGAACATGGGCGCGTTCATGGGATGGGCGTCGCAGAAGGCGATGGAATGCGGCATGATGGTGTTGCCCGGTTCGCCCGTGGCGGAGCCGCTGTTCGAAGGCGACAAGGTCGTGGGCGTGCGCATGGCGGACCAGGGCGTGGACAAAAACGGCAGGCCCGTCGAAGGCCTTTACATGCCGGGCATGGACGTCAAGGCCGCGCTCACGGTCGTCGCGGACGGCCCCGTCGGCGCCGTGGGGCGCAAGCTGAACGAAAAGTTCGGCCTCCCCGAAGGCCACCGCCAGTACGACTGGGGCGTGGGCATGAAGGCGGTGGTGCAACTGCCCGAAAGCTGCACGCTCGAGCCCGGCACGGTGATCCACACGCTCGGCTTCCCCGAGCCCGAAATCTTCGGCTTCTTCTACGTGGGGCCGAACCGCACCGCGTCCCTGGGCGTCTTCGCGGCGCCTTGGCAGGACACCCCGGTGCGCACCACCTACCGCTACCTCCAGCACTGGATGCAGCATCCCTACCTGTGGCGCCACCTCCGGGGCGGCAAACTCCTTTCCTGGGGCGCGAAGTCCATTCTCGAATCCGGCCTCGAAGGCGCGCCGCATCTCGCGGGCGACGGCTTCGCGCGCATCGGCGAGGGCTCCGGCACCACGGACTGCCTCGCGAACGCGGGCGTGGACGAAGCGTGGGAGTCCGGCGTGATGCTCGCGAAGGCCGTGCTGAAACTCGCCGCCGAAGGCAAGGACTTCACGCGCGAAAACCTCGCCGCCACCTACGTGAAGGACCGCGAAGCGTCCAAACTCCATCGGCGCCTCGCGAAGGCGACGGGCGCGCGCAACGGTTTCAACAAGAGCTTCTTCTGGGGCATGGCGGGCGAAGGCCTGTGCGGCTTCCTGGGGCTCAAACTCCCGTTCCGCAGCGTGCCGCCCGCCGCGCGCGTGCCCGATTTGGAGGAGGCCGTGAAGGGCCGCAAGCTCGACCGCGCGAAGTTCGAGGCCGGCGTCGCCGCCGCGCGCAAGGCGGCGTTGCCGCTCCACGACGCGGTGATGGACGCCGAGGGGTGGCCGCCCGTTCCGTTCGACGGCGAACTGCTGATGTCCCACCAGGACGCGCTCCTCAAGGGCGGCAAAGTGCAGGCCGCCGCCGGCTTCGCCGACCACGTGTCCTTCGCCGACCCGAAGCTGTGCGCCGACTGCACGAAGCGCACGTGCGTGGAAATCTGTTCCGCGCAGGCCCTCATGCCGCCGGAAGAGGAAGGCGGCACGCCGCGCTTCGACCGCGAAAAGTGCATCCACTGCGGCGCGTGCATCTGGAACTGCGCGCGGCTCGTGCCCGGCACGGACCACGGGAACGTCGTGTTTTCCGCCGGTTCGGGCGGTCTCCATTCCAACGAAAACTGAAACGGTGGCGGCATGGGTGCGAATCGTCCGGACGTGAACTACGACGTCGCCACGCGCGACTTCAAATACTACATCTTCGATTGGGACGACAACATCCTGCACATGCCCACCAAGGTGCACCTCGAGGAAAAGGGCGAGGACGGCGCGTGGCGGCCCGTGGAAGTTTCCACCAGCGTTTTCGCGATCGTCCGCGGCGACGAGACGCGCTACCGCATGCCGCCCGGCGGCCGCGCGGAGGCGTTCCGCGAATTCCAGGACTGCACCGACGAGGAGGGCAACCTTTCGTTCATCCGCGACACGCAGGCCGCGCTCGACCGCATCGCCGCCGGCGAAACGCCGGGCCCCAGTTTCGAGACCCTCCGGAAGACGCTGCGCGAAGGCCGCATCTTCGCCATCGTCACCGCCCGCGGGCACGCTTCCGAAACGATCCGCGACGCGGTGAAGATTTTCGTCGACCGCGTCCTCACCGCCGAAGACCGCGCGGAAATGATGCGTTCGCTGCGCGGCTACCGGTGGTGGCTCGACCAAAAAACGGAATTCGGCACGGACGAAGAAGAGCTCGACTACTACCTGTCGATGTGCCGCTACCACGCCGTCACGAACCCCGATTTCCGCCAGTGGATGGAAAAGGACGGCGACTTCGGCGGCAAATTGTGCGACGCGTCCGGCGCGCGGCGGCCGGAGCTCGCGAAGGAATTCGCGATCCGCGATTTCGTCGAGCACGTGTTCCACGTGCTGCAGCGCACGGGCGGCCTGGGCCGGCCCGTGTCCGTGGGCTTTTCGGACGACGACGCCGGCAACGTGAAGGCCGTTTCGGACTACATCCGCGCCGAACTCGTGAAGCGCTTCCAGGGCTTCAAGTTCGTGGTGTACGACACCTCCGACCCCACGCTCGCGCACGGACGCAAAGTCACCGTGGCCGGACAGCTCACCCTGCCGGGATTCTGACGATGGGCGTGCTCCTCCCATCCGAACGCGGCACGGCGAAGGGACGCCTCTTTCTGGCGTTCGTCTACGGTTTGCTGGCGCTGGGCGGCGTCACGATGGCGTTGCCGTTCATGGTGATGATCTCCTCGAGCTTCGCCACGAACTACGACTACTCCCGCCACGAGCCGGTGCTGCGCGCGTTCTGGAACCGCAACGACCGCTTCATGCGCGCCGTCGCCACCTGCTTCCCGCGCTTCCCGCGCGACGTGTTCCCGGAAGCGCCGGAAACGTGGACGGGCTGGACGACGGTGGCGAAGGACCGGGCGGGCGTGGACGCCTTCGCGAACGCGCTGCTGGACCCGATGACCAACCGCGCGGCCTACGCCGCGTGCCTCGCGAAGGCCGAAGCCTACCGCGACGGCGCCGCTAACTGGGACGTCCACCGCACCACCTGCAACTACGACCCGCGCGACGTGGAGCCGTTCACCGGTTCGTTCACCACGAGCTTCCTCGCGGAATCGCGCCTGCCGGTCCACCGCGATTCCTGGACTCCTCCCGAAGGCGACGGGAAGTACGACCTCTGGTGCCGGTTCAAGCGGTCCTACGTGGACCGCATGCTCGCGCGCGGCGACTTCGTGTGCCGAACCGTGCCCGCCAAGAACCGGGAGGGGCTGCGCGAGGCGCTGGTGATGCAGTTCTGCCGCCACGGCACGCGCGATTTCTGGGAAGGGGCCTTCGCCAACTACCGGCTCGTGGGCCAGTATCTGTTCATCCGCGGCCGCGCGTTCTGGAACACCGTGGTGCTGGTGCTGCTGTCCGTGCTGGCGTCGCTCGTGGTGAATCCGCTCGCGGCGTACGCGCTGTCGCGCTTCAATTTGCGCGGCACGGAAAAAATCATCCTCTTCCTGTTGGCGACGATGGCGTTCCCGGCGGCCGTCACGGCGATTCCGGGGTTCCTGCTCATCCGCGACCTGGGGCTCCTGAACACGTTCGCGGCGCTCGTGCTGCCCACGGTCGCGAGCGGCATGAGCGTGTTCATCATGAAGGGCTTCTTCGACGCGCTCCCGCGCGAACTCTACGAGGCGGCGGCGATCGACGGCGCGGGCGAGCTGCGCACGTTCTTCTCCATCACGCTGCCGATGACCACGCCGATTCTCGCGGTGAACGCGCTCAACCACTTCATCGCCGCCTACAACTCCTGGGAGTGGGCGTTCCTCGTGTGCCAGAACGAATCGAAGTGGACCATCGCCGTGTGGATGTACCAGATGAGCCAGCAGATGGCCGGCCAGCCCTGGTGCGTGATGGCGGGCTTCGTGCTCGTGTCGCTCCCCACGGCCGCCGTGTTCCTCCTGTGCCAGAAAATCATCCTCCGCGGCATCGTCCTGCCCAGCATGAAATGAGGTCCCGCATGGCCAAGATCGCCGCCGTTTTGAAGGGCAACGCGTTCGGGTTCGCGATTCTCGCGTGCGCGGCCGTTTCCTTCGCGTTCCCCGCCGCGTTCGACGCGTGGTGCGGCGTGAAGCTGCTGAAACTCGTTTCGCCCGCGATCCAGCTGATCATGTTCGGCATGGGCACCACGCTCACGCCCGGCGACTTCCTGCGCGTCGCGAAGCGCCCCTGGGCCGTGGCCGCGGGCGTCGCGCTGCAGTTCCTGGTGATGCCGCTCGTCGGCTGCGCGCTCGCGCTGGCCTTCGGGTTCGACGGCGAACTCGCGGCGGGCTGCGTGCTCGTCGGCTCCGTCGCCGGCGGCACGGCGTCGAACGTGATCGCCTACCTGGCGCGCGCGAACGTGGCGCTTTCCGTGACGATGACGTGCTGCTCCACGCTGCTCTCGCCGTTCGCGACGCCGCTGCTGATGAAGGCGCTGGCCGGGCGGTTCGTGGCGATCGACGCCTGGGCGATGATGGTTTCCATGCTCCAGATCGTGCTCGTGCCGGTGGCCGCGGGCGGCATCGTGCGGTTCTTCTTCGAAAAGCCGATGCTCCGGCACAAGCGCGCCGTGGACGCCGCGTTGTCGTTCGTTTCGATGGCGGGCATCTGCTTCACGATCCTCGCGCTCACGGCGCCGAGCCGCGCGAAGTTCTTCGAGGCGGGCGCGCTCATCGTGCTCGCGGCCGTGCTCCACAATTCGATCGGCTACCTGGCCGGCTACTGGATCACGCGGTTCCTGGGCCGCTTCCTGCCGTTCGACGAGCGCGACGCGCGCACCGTGGCCATCGAGGTGGGCATGCAGAACGGCGGCATGGCCGGCGCGCTGGCGACGGAAGTGCTCAAAAGCGCCGCCGCCGCGCTGCCGGCGAACGTCTTTTCCATCTGGATGAACTTTTCCGGCTCCGTGCTGGCGAACCGCTGGAGCCGCAAGCCGTAATAGGCAAGTCGAGTGTGTGGCTGACGCCCCGCACTCGACTAACCTGCATGAGGGGGACGGGCTTCACCCTGGGGTCGAGGGCTTGAGGGCGAAGGAATAAAGAGCAGACCCTGAGACCCTAAGCCCCAGCGAAGCGTCGCCCTAATGCATGTTAGTCGAGTGTGTGGCGTCAGTCACACACTCGACTAACCACCAAGCCCGCTTCCCAATCGCGCGCCGACGTGGTATAATCCGCGCATATGAGACGTTGTCCTCATAGGGCGGCGCGGGCGCCGGTTGCCGTGCGCCTGCTTCTCGGCGCGATCGCCTTCGCGTCCGCGTGTTCGTCCGCGCTCGCGGACGGCGACTTGCCGCCCGAATACCGCGCCGTCGAATGGATCGAATCCACCGGCACCCAGATGATCGACACGGAACACGTCTTCAAGGGCGAGGCCTTGGTCGTCGCCGACATGATGCTCATGACCGCCGACGACAAGGACGTCGCCGGCGTGCCGAACAATTCCGGCCCCGCGTTCATCGTCGACTACAAGGGCACGCAGCTCTACTACCGCTACGCCTCCACCGAGCGCGACGATTCCGCCGCCTTCCCCTCCATCGTCGGCCGCTGGGTCGCCGTCGAATGGGGCGTCTCCGCCAAGCACGACGGCGTCGTCATGTCCACCGCCACCCACGGCACCGACTTCTCCGCCAACACCCAGACCTTCCGGCTCTTCGGCGCGCGCTCGGGTTCCTACTCCTCCGTCCGCTTCAAGCGCGTCAAGATGTACGACGCCGGCGAGCTCGTGCGCGATCTCCAGCCCGTGTTCTGCGTGGCGGACGGCCAGGCCGGCATGTACGATTTCGTCCGGGGCAAGTTCCACTTCAACGCCGGCTCCGGCGCCTTCAAATACGCCCCGCCCACGCTCCAGGCCTCCGACGTGATCCGCCTCGACTGGCTCGAATCCACCGGCACCCAGTTCATCGACACCGGCGTCGTGTTCACCAACACCCCCCTCGTCGAGGCCCGCATGATGCTCCGCACCGACGCCGACAAGGACGTCGCCGGCACCGCCGAAAAGAAGCCCGGCTGCTTCATCGTCGACTACAAGGGCAACACGCTCTACTACCGCTACTCCTCCGAAACCTACGTCCAGTCCGCGTTCGCCTCGATCGTCGACACGTGGGTGGATTGCTCCTGGGGTCCCTCCGCCAAGCACGGCGACGCCGTCGTCTCCACCTGCTCCACGTGGGACTTCTCCGCCAACTCCCAGACCTTCCGCCTCTTCGGCGCGCGCGCGGGCACCTACTCCTCCGTCCGCTTCGGCCCCGTCGCCATGTGGGACGGCGACGAATTCGTGCGCGACCTCGTCCCCGTCCGCCTGCGCCTCTGCGGCCAGCTCGGCATGTACGACCGCGTCTCCGGCCTGTTTTTCCCGAACGCGGGCTCCGGCGATTTCCTCCCCGGCCCCGACGCCACCACGCCCGACGAACTCCTCGTCTCCGCCGACCGCGCCGAAGTCGGCTCCCCCTCGCCCGCCTACGGCGCCGTCTACGACCTCGCGCCCGGCGACGCCTTCACCTGCACCGCGCCCTCCGAAACGATCCCCGGCGAGCCCGGCTTCCGCTACGCCTGCACGGGATGGACCCTCTACACCAACGCCGCCGACGGCGCCTCCCTCCTGGCGTGGCGCTCCGGCCGCGGCCAGTCGCTCGACTACGTCCACCCCGGCCGCTTCGTGAAGCTCGAATGGAACTGGTCCGTGGAGCGCGATCCCACCCGCTGGAGCTCCGATTCCTACGCGCAGGACGGCCTCGTCGCCCAGTGGGACGGCTGGGAAAACGCCGGCCGCGCCGCCCCCCACGACCCCGCCGCCGCCATGTGGGTCGACCTCTCCGGCAACGGCCACACCCTCGGCTCCTTCGTCTCCGGCAGCGGCTGGACCACCAACGCCTTCACCCTCCCGAACAGCGGCTACAGCGTGGCCTCCAAAATCGTCGGCGCGCCCCTCGTCTCCACCCAGGTCGTGTCCATGGAAATCGTCTACCGCGAAATCTACCGCCGCAACACGGCCACCTTGCTCTTCGCCGTCGCCGGCAGCGGCTCCACGGGATGGAAGGGCTTCACCTGGTACGACACGTGGATCGGCTTCCAGACCGGCGGCTCCGGATGGACGTTCTCCCAGCCGCGCTCCTATCCCCAGCCGATCCGCACCGTCTACGTGGGCTACCCCTCGGCGGAAAGCGCCGCCGCGGAAGCCTTCTGGGCGGACGGCGTCCGGATGTCCGCCCGCTCCGGCAGCGACACCTGGAACCAAACCCACACCGGCTTCGGCTACACCGCGAACGCCAACTGGGCCATGCAGGGCGAGGTCTACTCCGTCCGCGTCTACAACCGCAAACTCACCGACGACGAAATCCGCCGCCACAGCCGCATCGACGACTTCCGCTTCCGCGGCGTCGTCCACGGGGACGAGCTCCACGTCGCCTCCGCCATGGGCGAGTACGGCACGGCCAACCCCGCCTACGGCTCCGTCTCCTACGGCCACGTCGCGGGCGAGGAAGTCGTCTGCACCGCCCCGGAAGAACACGACCCCGGCGACGGCTCCTACCACGCCCGCTGCACCGGCTACAACCTCTACACCAACGTCCCCGGCGGCGATGCGTGGTTCCCCTGGACCTCCGGCTCCGCCTCCACCTGCGTCTTCCAGTTCCCCGAATCCTCCGTCAAGGTCGAGTGGACCTGGAAGGTGGAAGCCCCGAAGCGCCTCGACTTCAACGACGTCGCCGCCGTCACCACGTCCTCCGCGCTCCTCGCGCTCGAAATCGGCGGCTACGGCGCCGAAGCGTCCTCCGCCAAACTGATGGTGGCCTGGGGCTTCGCCCCCGACGCGCTCGCCTTCACCAACGTCCTCCTCGAAACCGCCGTGCCCGCCACCTCCTTCGACGCCCTCGAATTCGGCGGCCTCTTCCCCGGCAGCGAAATCCACGCCAGGATCTTCCTCCTGGACGACCTCGGCGGCGTCGTGGAGCAGTCCGGCCCGCCGTTTTCCTTCACCACCGCGTCCGACTCCGTGCCCACCGCCGCCGACTACGCGCCCGGCCTCGTGGCCATGTGGGACGGCGTCGAAAACCTCGGCCCCGGCCTCGGCGACCTCTCCGCCCGCAAGTGGTTCGACCACGTGGGCGACGTCGATCTCGACCTGATCGGCTCCGGCGCCTTCACGGGCGACGGCCTTTCCATGAACGGCCCCTCCGCCGTGGGCGTCGCCGCCGCGCCCCCGTTCCGCGCCATGGAGCTCGTCCTCCACGAAGACAGCCGCAGCGTCGCCTACGCCGTGCCGTTCGCCTCCGGCATCAACAACCTGCTGGTCGAGCGCGCCAACACCAAGGACGGCTTCATCTTCGAGGCCGGCACCGACTCCATGATGCTCCCCGTCCCGTTCGACGCCGCCGCGCTCCGCACCTGGTCCGCCAACTACAACGAATCCCGCCACGTCTCCCGCACGTTCCTGGACGGCGCCTACGCCGCCAACGGCACCCACAAGGACACCTGGGGCAGCCAGGACAAGGTCGTGTGCGTGGGCGCCTACAAACGCTCCGACACGGGCTACCCGTTCCGCGGCACGATGCACTCCATCCGGCTTTACGACCACGAACTCACCGACGCCGAAATCGCCCGCAACCGCGCCGTCGACGTCGCCCGCTTCGTCTCCAAAAACCCCGTCTACGAAGTCCGCAGCGCCCAGCGCGAATACGGCGTCGTCTACCCCGACTGGGGCGCGCACGCCGGCCTCGCCGCCGGCGGGAGCGTGAAGTTCTACGCGCCGGACATGGCGCTCCCCGGCGGCCTCCGCGTCCACGCCCGCGGCTGCAGGATCTACCGCGCGGACGCCTCCCGCGCCGACTGGCGCCTCGATTCCGAAGTCGACTCCAACTCCTTCGAGTTCTTCCAGGGCAACTCCTCCGCCCGCGTCGTGTGGGACTGGCTCGTGCAGGGCCCGGACGGCCTGGAAGCCCCGGAGCAAACCGCCGCCACCGATGCTTCCGCCTCCCTCGCCGTCCGCGTCGTGGGCTTCGGCTTCGACGCCACCAACGCCGCCCTCTGCGTCGCCTGGGGCTTCGAGCCGGGCGTCTACCCGTTCACGAACGTGCTCGACGCCGCCGCGCTCCCGGGCACCACGTGCACCAACGTCCTCGCCGGCCTCGCCCCCGCCGCCCGTTACCGCGGTTCCTTCTTCCTCGTCGATTCCGATGGCCGCCTCGCCGCCGAAACGCCCGATTTCGAGTTCTCCACCGCGTCCCGCCCGCCCGTCCCCGGACTCGACCTCGACGCGCTCCCCGACGGCTCCCGAATCCTCGAATGGGTCGAGTTCAACGGCTCCACCTACGTCGACACCGGCATCGTCCCCTCCGGCCACGAGGTGCGCATGACCTACGAAACCACCACCTGGGTGAACGACGGCTACGTGTTCGGCACGGACGACGGCAGCACGTACATGCATTGGACCGAGTACGCGAGCAACGGCCAGCTCGCGAGCGCCCTCTACTACTGGGGATGCAACAACGCCCAGTACAACTGGGGCCACGTCGCCGTCAACGTCGTGCACGACCTCGACTTCAACCTCAAGAACGGCTCCGCCTACGAAACCTGGCTCGACGGCGAAAAGACGTCCTTCAACGCGCTTTCGCGCTCCTCCAAGACGCTCCAGATCGCCCGCCGCGGCAGCAGCGGCGTCAAGTGGAAAGGGCGCGTCTACGGCTTCTCGATGCTCGCCCACGCCACCGGCGAAGAAGTCCTCCGCTACTTCCCCGCCAGCGATCCCGCCGGCAAGGCCTGCTTCTGGGACGCCGTCGCCCGCGCGTTCGTCTACCCCGCCTCCGGAACCCTCGCCGCCGGTCCCGCCGTCGTCACCGCCGCCGACTCCGCGCTCGTCGTCACGGGCTGGCCCCTCGAATACGGCGCGCCCGCCCCCGGCTACGGCGCCCACCTTTTCGCCGACGGCTCCCGCGTCGCCGCCTGGGCCGGCGATTTCGAGGACGGCACCTTCCGCGCCGAAGTCCTCGGCTGCAACGTCTACGTCAACGCCCTCGGCGTCTGGGAATTCGCCGAATGGAAGGAAGGGCGCTCCTTCGAGCTCGCCCAGTCCGGCTCGGGCGTGAAGCTCGAATGGCGCTTCATGGCGCGCGACCTCCCCCGCCTCGAGTTCAACGGCGTCGTCGAAACGAACGCCACCGCCGCCACGCTCGCCGTGGACGTCGGCGGCTGGGGCTTCGCCGCCTCCAACGCCTCCCTCTGCGTCGCCTGGGGCTTCCGCCCGGACGAACTCCTCTACACCAACGTGCTCGTGGACGCCGCCTGGGCCGGACTCTCCACCAACGTCGTCTTCGGCGGCCGCGCCCCCGGCTCCCGCTACTACGCCCGCGTCTTCCTCCGCGACTCCGAAGGCGGCGTCGTCGAAACCGCCGACCCCGAACCCTTCACCTTCAAAACGCCCCGCTCCGGCACGGGCGGCGGCGGCACGCTCGTGCTCGGCGAAAACCTGATCCAGAACCCGTCCTTCGAGGCGAACCAGGACTGGAGCAAAAACGGCTACGCCTACGCCTCCGCCACCAAGCAGCCCGCCGGATGGTCGTTCTCCACCGGCTCCGGCCTCGCGTGGAGCGGCGCCACCTGGAACGCCGGCGGCCTGCCGGACGGCAACTACGCCGCCTACGTCCAGATGAACGGCTGGGCCAAAACCACCGTCGAAGTGCCGCGCCGCGCCGTCTACGGCTTCTCCTACTGGTACGTGCGCCGCGCGAACCAACCCGTCGGACACAAGATCACCGTGTCCGTCGACGGCGTGGAGATCACCAACGTCACGATCGTGGCCGCGAACAACACCTTCGTCAAACTCCCCGAAATCGAACTCGTGCTGACGGCAGGCGCCCACGAAATCTTCTTCCAGGGCTATACGGCCGGCAGTGACATCACCACCTGCATCGACCTCGTCGACCTCCACGCCGTCCGCTCGCTGGACGACGAAGTCGAGGTGGTCGGCAACCCCCGCGAATACGGCGAACCCAATCCGGACTACGGCATGTCGGACGGCATCGCCGCCGGCGAGGCCTTCACCGTCCAGGCCTACGATTTCACCGACGGCACCCTCGAAGCCAAGGTGAAGGGCTACGTCGTCTACACCAACGACGTCTCCTCCGGCACCCGCGGCGTCTACCTCTCCGGCATGCGCGAAGACCTCTCCGTCGGCAACGGCTTCTCCTGCCCCTACGTCCACCAGGACGGCTACTGCGGCATCGTCGAATGGCTCTGGTCCGTCCACGACGTTCCCGGACTCGTCTTCAACGACGTCGTCGAAACCAACACGGCCAACGCCACGCTCGACGTCGAAATCTCCGGCTGGGGCTACACCGGCGAAAGCGCCCAACTCAAGATGGCCTACGGCTTCTCGCCCGACTTCCTCCAGTACACCAACGTCCTCTGGGACGCCGTGGTGCCGCGCACCGCCACCAACATTTTCGCCACCGGCTTCATCCCCGGCCAACACTACTTCCTGCGGCTCTTCCTCGAAGCGGACGACGGCACGATCGTCGACTGCGGCGTCACCCGCGAGCTCGAAACC
>JAKSOX010000289.1 GCA_024405335.1 Kiritimatiellia bacterium | reverse complement strand
TCGAACTTCGCCGTGCGGAAGTGCTTGTCCATCTTCCAGTAGCCCTTGAGGAACTTGCGGAAATTGGACGGCCCGATGAAAAGCATCAGCGACAGCCCGATCGCGCTCGGCAGCGAATAGCGGCCGCCCACCCAGTCCCAGAAACCGAACATGTTCGCGACGTCGATGCCGAACTTGGCGACCTCCTCCGCGTTCGTGGACACGGCCACGAAGTGGTTCGCCACCGCCTTCTCGTCACCGAGTTCCTTCACCAGCCAGGCGCGGGCGCTCAGCGCGTTCGTCATCGTCTCCTGCGTGGTGAACGTCTTGGAGGCGACGATGAACAGCGTCTGGTCGGCCTTCACTTCGCGAAGCGTCTCGGCCAGATGCGTGGAATCCACGTTGGAAACGAAAAAGCACTTGATCGCGCGCTTGCCGAACGGCGCGAGCGCGACGTTCGCCATCGCGGGACCGAGGTCGGAACCGCCGATGCCGATGTTGACGACGTACTTGATCTTCTTGCCGGTGAAGCCGCGGTGCTCGCCGGAGCGGACCTTGTCCGCGAACGCGGCCATCTTGTCCAGCACGGCGCGGATTTCCGGCATCACGTCCTTCCCGTCCACGAACACCTGCGCCTTCTCGTCGCAGTTGCGGAGCGCGGTGTGGAGCACGGCGCGGTTCTCCGTGCGGTTGATCTTCTCGCCCGTGAACATCTTTTCGATTTCGTTTTCGAGATCGGCGGCGTAGCACATCTTCAGCAACGCCATCTTGGTGAGCCCGTCCACGCGGTTTTTGGACCAGTCGAGCGTCCATCCGGCCGCCTCGATCGTGTAGCTCGCCGCGCGGTCCGGATTCGCCGCGAACAGCTCCGCAATGGTCGCCTTCTTCGATTCGGCGACCGCCTTTTCCAGCAGTTCTTTGTCCATGGTCTTCGTTCCTTTCAAATTGCGGGTGGAATTATACCACGTTTCGCCGCGTTTGCACGCGGCTTTCTTTGCACTCCCGCACTCTCGGGCTGGCGGACGTCCCCGCCCGCGCCGCGGGCGCCATCGAGATTGCGCGGAAAGTCGCGCGGAAAAGTTGCCAACGAACGGATCACGTGCTACACTGTGGGCATTCGCGAAACGAACGAATCCAGATCAAAAACGGACACGCAATCGACATGAAACTGAAAAACAAGAAAGTCGTCGTCACGGGCGGCGGTTCGGGGTACGGCAAGGGCATAGCCGCGGCGCTGGCGGCGGCTGGCGCGAAGGTGTGGATCACGGGACGCGACGGCGCGAAGCTCGAGCTGGCCGCGAAGTCCGTCGGCGCGACGCCGATCGTGGCGGACGTCACGCGCGGCGAGGACTGGGACCGCGTGTTCAAGACGGTCGGCGCGGTGGACGTGCTCGTCAACAACGCGGGCGCGGGCGTGAAAATAGCCGACGTGTCCGAACAGTCCGACGCGGAGATCGCCGAATCGGTCGCGGTGAACCTGACGGGCGCGATCATGGGCTGCGCACGGGCCGCGAAAGCGATGAAGGCGCGCGGAAAAGGCGGCGCCATCGTCAACGTTTCGAGCGTCTGCGCCCAACACGCCTGGCCGGGATGGAGCGTCTACACCGCCGCGAAAGCGGGGCTGCTCAAGTTCAGCCACGGGCTTCACGTCGAACTTCGCCCCTTCGGCGTCAAGGTGACGTGCGTCATCCCCTCCTGGGGACGAACCCTCTTCAACCGCGCCGCCAAAATCGCCGGCGCGTCCGAGGACGGGACGCTTGCGAAGAAGTGCATCGCGCCCGAAGAGCTGGGCGCGATCGTCCGCGGAATCCTCGAGCAGCCCGACCACCTCACGGTGCCAGAACTGACGGTGCAGCCGATGATCCAGGAAATCAACCCGATGTGAACGCGCAAG
>JAKSOX010000288.1 GCA_024405335.1 Kiritimatiellia bacterium | reverse complement strand
AAAATGCAAATCAAGGTCAGACCGTGCGCCTCACACCGCCGGACGGATCATCTTGCAGTAGTCGTATTCCGTCCCCGCGAACGAACGGCGCAAATCGTATTTGCCGCGCGCGAACGGCACGAGCATCTTGTCCGCCTCGGGATTGCCGGACGTTTCCGTCGCCGCGTTCCACGCCAGCGTCGCGCCGTCCTTCTTGCCGCGCCCGAGCTCCATGCACATCCGCCCGAGCGAACAGAACGCCGTGGACTTGTGCGCCTCGACCGCCGTCGAAACCGTGTACTGCGGATCCTCGCGGGCGACGGCCTCGAGCCAGTTCTCGAAATGGTCGGCAATCGCGAGGAACTTCTCGCCGCCGTGCGCAAGCGCGTCGTCGACGATTTCCCCGGGTCGCAGATCCGCGAGCAGTTCCTTGCGCGACGCCGCAATCGGGCCGAGCATGCCTGGCGCGACCACCGGTTCGGGATCGCTCGGCGTCACTTTCATCGCGCCGCGCGTGCACCAGAGCCAGTCGCCGTTCTCGCCGACGAATTTGACGCCCATCTGGAACTTGTCGTTGACGTGCACGTCCGTGCCGCCGCAGTCGTAGTGGAGGTCGTAGGTGGTGTGCACGTTCCAGAGGTTCGTGCCGGAAAGATCCATCCATTCGCACGTGCCCGAAACCGAATCGGGATCGCGGTTGAGCCCCCACGCCGTGACGTCGAGGTGGTGCGCGCCCCAGTTCGTGATCATGCCCCAGCCGTACGGCGCGAGCTGGATCCAGCCCGGACGGTCCCCGATGCGCTTCAAGTCGCGCACGTGGCAGCGCGTCCAGTTGTACGGCGCTTCGGGCGTCGGCCCGAGCCAGGCGTCGTAATTGAACGTCGCCGGCACCGGCTCCGGCGTGCGGCAGCCGCCCGACCGGTCGCAGCCGATGCCCACTTCGACGCGCGCAATCCGCCCGAGGCGCCCGTTGCGGACGAGCTGGACGACTTTGCGGAACTGCGGCCGCGAACGCTGCCACGCGCCGACCTGCACGACCAGCCCCTTCATCGTCGCCAGATTGGCCACGGCGCGGCCTTCCTGGATCGTCTGCGCGAACGGCTTCTGCAGATAGACGTGCTTGCCGGCGAGCAGGCAGTCCGTCGCCACGAGCGCGTGCTGGTGGTCAGGAATGCAAATCAGCACCGCGTCGATCGATGGATCGGCGAGCATCTCGTGGTAGTCGGCGTGCGTCTTCACGGTCTGCGCGACGCCCCGTTGCGCGTAGCGCTCCTCGATCACCTTCTTGCCGTAGGCGGCGCGGACGGCGTCGTAGTCGCAAACGGCCGTCACGACGCAGCGGTCCGCGAACTGCTGGACGCCCGGCACGTCCATCGTGTGCGCAATTCGCCCGTAGCCGATCACGCCCACGTTGATCTTGCGGCACGCGAAAAAGCCCGTCGAACACCCGTTGAACAAAAACGGCGCCGAACCGGCGGCCACCACGCCCTTCAAAAACGATTTTCTCGAAATGCCGTTCATCGTACTTCTCCTTTTGTTTGTGGAAATCGGAACCGGATCAGCGAAATGCGCAATCCGGCCAAATGCCGTCTTCAACGCGGAAGCGGCTTGCCGTCCGCCACGTTTCCCGACCAGTTGACGAGATGCTTGAATTCGTCGGCCCGCATCGACCACACGACCGGCTCGCGGCAGTTCACGAACGCGTTGCCGGTCACGTCGACGTGCCTCGGTTCGCGCGGACCGTCCTCGAGGTAGGTGAGCAGCAGCGGGTACTTCGTCCGCCACGGCTCGCGCTCGACGTGCATCTCCTTCACCTTGCGCGTCATCTGCCAGGACTTGTCGATGGGCGAGTCCCAGCGGTCGTCCCACACCACGCCGCGCGCGTCGATGGACAT